>JAOPXG010000390.1 GCA_025965275.1 Nocardioides sp. | reverse complement strand
GGCCGTCCCGGCCGAGGTGCCGGTCCAGGCCGCGCCGCCGACCCTGCCGCCCGCGTCGCCGCCGCCCAGCGCGCCGCCGGTCGCCGAGGACACCGAGGGGGAGGGCGACGTCCGGCGCTTCATGTCGGCCACCGACTTCCTCGACCGCCGCGACGCCGACCAGGGGCACGGCCCCGCGACCTGGGGCTGGCGCGGCAAGATGCGCAAGTGGAGCGGCGGCATGATCACCCCGCGGATGGGTCCCGACGAGCTCGCCTACGAGCTGGACCGGCAGACCATCCAGAAGGACTTCGACGGCCCGCGCACCATCGCCTTCATCAACCCCAAGGGCGGAGCCGCCAAGACGACCGGCGTCCTCGCGGCGGGCTACACGTTCGGCACCGTGCGCGGTGGCGGCGTGGTCGCGTGGGACAACAACGAGACCCGCGGCACGCTCGGCATCCGGGGCACCCGCAGCGCCCACCGCAACACGACGCGCGAGCTGCTCGAGGACCTCGAGCGCTTCACCGACGTCTACCAGTCGCGGATCGGCGACCTCGGCGCGTTCGTGCGCTCCCAGGGCGACGCCCACTTCGACGTGCTCGCCTCCGACGAGCGGCCCGACGTCACGGGCACCATCCGGGCCCAGGACTTCGACGCGGTCCACAAGCTGCTGGAGCGGTTCTACCGGATCATCCTGATCGACACCGGCAACAACATGCGCGCCGAGAACTGGCTCGCCGCCGCCGGCGCCGCCGACCTGCTGGTCGTCACCAGCACGGTCCGTGAGGACACCGGCTACAGCGGGCTCTGGATGCTCGACGCCCTGCAGGACGCCGGCTACCAGAACCTCAAGTACAAGACCGTGACGATCCTCTCGGACCCGTCTCCCACCGTCGACGCGAAGCTGGCCGCCGACCTGGTCGACGTCTACCAGCAGCGCACCCGCGGCGTGTACCGCGTGCCGTACGACCCGGCCCTGGTCGCCGGCTCGGTGGTGCCGTACTCCCAGCTCTCCGAGAACACCCGGAGGCAGTGGCTCAAGGCCTGCGCCGGGATGGCCGAGGGTCTCTGAACCGGCGCCGGCCTGGCACCCCGGTCGCTCGACCCGACCGGTGGCGCCAGGCCGGCCCTGGATTCAGCTCTTGGCGGCGCCCCAGCCGTGCCAGGTCTCGACCCTCATCCAGGCACTCGTGCGCGGGCTCTCGCGGTCGGGGTAGGGGCGGCCGTTGTAGTGCCGGCTGAGCCGGTCGATGTCCGTGAGGTCGGTGTCCGCCACCAGCTCCTCGACCCGCCCGATGAGCGAGACGTGGGTGTACCAGCTCTGCTCGTCGAGGACGGTCAGGCTGAGCCGGGGGTCGCGGCGCAGGTGCTTCACCCGCACCCGGGTGTCGTCCATGTTCAGCAGGACGCGGTCGCCGTCGAGCAGGTACCAGGTCGCGACCGACACCGGCTGCCCGTCGGAGCGCAGGGTCGCGACCACGGCCGGGTTCGGCTTGGCCAGCAGGTCACGGACGTCGTCGGGGAACGGCAGCTCGGGCATGGATCCTCCTGATCGCGGGGTTTACTGAAGGCTAGGTCCTTCCAGGAGAGGTTCAACCGTGCGAGCAGTCATCTATCGCGAGACCGGTCCGTCGTCGGTGCTGGAGGTCGTCGAGCGCGACCTCCCCGAGCCCGGGCCGGGTGAGGTGCGGGTGCGGGTGGTCCGGTCGGGGGTGAACCCGACCGACTGGAAGTTCCGGGCGGGCAACCTGGCCGGCCACGACGAGGTGGTGCCCGGCCAGGACGGAGCCGGCGTGATCGACGCGGTCGGGCCGGGCGTCGACCGGTACGCCGTGGGCGACCGGGTCTGGACCGTGCTCGCCCAGCACGGACGGCCCTACGGCACCGCCGCCGACTACACCGTCCAGCCGGTCGAGCGGGTCGTCGCGCTGCCCGAGGGGGCGTCGTACGACCTCGGCGCCAGCCTGGGCGTCCCGGCGGTCACCGCCCACCGGGCGCTGACCGCGGCCCAGGACGGACCCGACCGCCTGGCGCCCGGCGCGCTCGACGGCAAGGTCGTGCTGGTGGCCGGGGGAGCGGGCGCGGTCGGCAACGCCGCGATCCAGCTGGCCCGCTGGGCCGGCGCCACCGTCATCACGACGGTGAGCAACGACGAGAAGGCCGCGCTCGCGACGGCCGCCGGCGCCCACCACACGGTGAACTACCGCGACGGCGACACCGCGGGGCAGATCCTCGCCATCGCCCCGGACGGCGTGGACATCGCGGTGGAGGTCGCGCCGGCCCAGAACATCGAGATCGACCTCGAGGTGGTGCGGGTGCACGGCCTGGTCTCGACCTACGCCAACAACGGCGGCGACGAGATGACCATGCCGCTGCGCGCGGCGTTCTCGAAGAACCTGCGCTTCCAGTTCCTGATCCTCTACACGCTGAGCGAGCACCTGCTGCAGGCGGCGGTCGAGGACGTGAACGCCGCCGTCGCGGCCGGGGCGCTGCGGGTCGGTGAGGACGCCGGCATCGCGTTGCACCACTTCCCGCTGGAATCGACCGCCGCGGCCCAGGACGCCGTCGAGGGCGGCACGGTCGGCAAGGTGCTGATCGACCTCGAGTGAGCCGCTGCGTGACCGGCTGCGTGGTTGAGTAGAGGCATGGCCAAACCGCTGTGGGTCGTCGCCGGTGTCGTGCTCGCGCTGCTCGGCCTGCTCTTCACCCTGCAAGGGGTCGGCGTGATCGAGGGCAGCTCGATGAGCAACACCACGACCTGGTCGATCCTGGGACCCGTGATCCTGCTCGTCGGCGTCGGGCTCTTCTCGCTGGGCATCCGCGGACGCCGGCCCTGAGCCATGGGTGAGCGGCCGCGCGGCGAGCTGGACGGTGCACCCGTCGGCCGCCGCATCGTGCTCGGCCTGCTCGGGCTGGGCGCGGTCGGCGTGGTCGCGGGCAGGTCCGTCCAGGAGGGGCTGAGCCACCTGCTCGCCCCGGTCCAGCTCCGCGACCCGACCGGCCTGACGTCGCTGGTGCCGCTCGGCAACACGTGGCGCTACTACTCCGTCACGGGTGCGGTCGCGCCCCGCGCCACCTCGGCGTACAGGCTGAAGGTGTTCGGCGACGTCGCAACACCGGCGATGTACTCGTACGCCGACCTCGCGGCGCTGCCCCAGGCGTCGTTCACCGACACGTTCCAGTGCGTGACCGGCTGGCACGTGCCCGACGTCCCCTGGTCCGGTGTGCGGCTGGCCGACCTGCTCGACCTCGCCGGGCCGACCGCCGACGCCGTCGGCGTGCGCTTCCGGTCCTTCGACGGCACCTACGCGGTCAACATGACGCTCGAGCAGGCTCGCGCGGACGACGTGATCGTCGCGCTCTCGATGTACGGCGAGCCGGTCACCCACGACCACGGGGGACCGGTGCGGATCTACTCGGGCTCGATGTACGGCTACAAGAGCACGAAGTGGCTCGACGAGATCGAGGTGACCACGAACAACCTGCCGGGCTACTGGGAGGACCGCGGCTACCCGCTGGACGGGATCATCGGCGAGTGAGCGACCTCGTGGGCGTCGATCGATTCACCCCGGCCGAGCGGTTCGTGCACCGCTCGGTTGCGGTGCTGATGGGCGTGTGCCTGGTCACCGCCGCCATCCTCTACAACGGCTCGATCATGCTCGCGATCGGCCACCGGCACCTCGTCGAGCTGGTCCACGTCTGGTGCGGCCTCGCGCTGCCGGTGCCGATGCTGGCCGGCGCGCTGTCGGCGGCGTACCGCACCGACGTGCGCCGGCTCAACCGGTTCACCCCGTCGGACTGGCGCTGGCTGCGCAGTCGCCAGCGGCGCGACGGCACCATCGCGGTCGGCAAGTTCAACGCCGGGCAGAAGCTGAACGCGCACCTCGTCGCCGGGTCGACGCTGGTGCTGCTCGGCACCGGGGCCGTCATGTACTGGACCGGCCTGGTCCGGCTGTCGTGGCGCTCGGGCGCGACGTTCGTGCACGACTGGTTCGCGCTGGGCCTCGGCCTGCTCGTGATCGGCCACATCGTCTACGCGTTGAAGGACCCCGAAGCCCGCCGCGGCATGCGCGAGGGCCGGGTCTCGACCCGGTGGGCGCGGGCCGAGCACGGGGCCTGGGTGGATGAGATCGACGACGCGGGCTCGGGTGGTTTCGAGGCTCGTCGCTAGCGCTCCTCGCACCTCGCACCTCAACCACCGTCACGGTGGTTGAGGTGCGAGCGCAGCGAGCCTCGAAACCACCACGGCAGGGTCCAGCCGCTGAGAAGGAGGTGTGCCGGTTGGCCGACCGGGACGCAGCGGAGGTAGGGTCGGCCTCGATCGACATCCTTTAACGAGCCGTCCCGTGAGGCGGAGAAGGAGGTCTGCGGTCTGATGCCATCGCGCGATACCGCAACCACGGACCTTGGCCGCGTCGTTCTCGACGACCTCGACATCAGCCGGGCTCTCACCCGGATCTCCCACGAGATCCTCGAACGCAACAAGGGCGCGGGCGACCTCGTCCTCCTCGGCATCCCCAGCCGGGGGGTCCCCCTCGCGCAACGGATCGCCGAGCGGATGGCCGCGGTCGAGGGGTACGACGTCCCCGTCGGCTCGATCGACGTGACGATGTACCGCGACGACCTGCGGATGAAGCCGGCCCGGGCGCTGCTGCACACGCAGATCCCCGCGGGGGGCATCGACGGCAAGGTCGTCGTCCTGGTCGACGACGTGCTCTTCTCGGGCCGCACCATCCGGGCCGCGCTCGACGCGCTCAACGACATCGGCCGCCCCAAGGCGGTGCGCCTCGCGGTGCTGGTCGACCGCGGCCACCGCGAGCTGCCGATCCGCGCCGACTTCGTCGGCAAGAACCTCCCGACCTCGCTGGTCGAGCGGGTCCGGGTCACCCTCGC
>JAOPXG010000366.1 GCA_025965275.1 Nocardioides sp. | reverse complement strand
TGCGGCTCCGACCGGGGAGAGGCCCTTGATGGAACAGGCCAGCTCGGTGAGCTCCAGGTCGTCGAGCACCGCGACCATGCGTGCCTCGGTGTCGGCCAGCTTGGCCCGGGCGGTGTCCCAGTCCTCGATGAGCCAACTGATGCGTTCGAAGGCGCCGAGGCGGTGCTCGATCACACCGGCGGGATCGGCCAGGGCGGTGTAGAGGTTGCGCAGTATCCGCAGGCAGGGGCGGATCTTCCCGCGGCGGGTGAGTTCCCTGCGGACCGCGTGCTCGAAGCGCGCTGGCCCCAGTCGTCGGGTGCGGGTGAAGTCGCCGCCGTCGCGGGTCATGATCACCTGCATCGCAGCGAGCCACGTGTGGGACTTGAACGGCTGCTGGGCGGTGGTGACGGCGGCCGGCCAGACGCACTCGAGCAGGTCGCGGATCTGCTGGACGCAGGCGACGTGCTCGTCGAGGAGCTGCTCGCGGCGTGTTCCGAGGTGGCGCAGCCGGCCCCAGGTCTCATCGACCGGTTCGGGCAGGTAGCAGCGCAGCTGCGTGGTCAGCCGGGCGATCAGGACCGCGTCCTTGTCGTCGGTCTTGTCGGTAGTCAGGTCCTCGCTCTTACGGGCCCCGGAGGTCAACATTGGCTGCACGCACACGAACGACATGCCACGTTCAGCAGCCAGTTGGCCCAGCACCCGCCAGCGGTGCCCGGTGGGTTCACAAGCCACCGTGACCCCGGCATAGCCGGCCCGGGTGCTGCGCTCGGCAGCCCAGTCCAGCGCAGCGCCGAGATCCCAGGCCTTGCACCGGAACGTGCGCCGGGCCAAGACCTTGGAGTCGTGATCGGTCACGACCAGCATGCTTACGTTCGGCCAGATCGATCCCGGCGATCGCGTTCGTCACCGGCACCGCTGCCCGCAGCTTCTTGAGCCGTGCGTTCCTGTTGCGATCACCGCGCGAAACGCCATTACCGTTGTTCATGAACGTCCTCCTCATGCGATGGGACACCAAGCCCGAAGCGCATCAGGGGGACGTTCCCTACGCCAGACCGAAGACGCTCAACGTCTTCCTATGCCGATGAGCGATTGTCCGTGCGTCCTGTGCCAGCGCCGCGCTACGGCGTAGCCTCAGGGCATGGTCATGCTGATCCGCTTGGTCAGAGTGCTGCTGATCCTGGTGCTCGCCGTGTTCGCCGTCTCGTCGATCGTGGGGATCGCCACTCCCGAGACCGGTGTCGTCGAGAAGGCTGTTCTAGTGGCGCTCTTCGTGGGGTGCGTGTTCGCAGCCGCGCAGGTTACGAACCTGGCTGCGAGACTGCAACAGCGCGTGCCGCGTCACTGATACGCGACCGCAGTCCGGTCGAACTGCTTGGTGAAGCCCAAACCGGATCTGCCGTGTCGGGCAGGGTGCCGCTATGCCGCTGACGGTGCGCGTTCATGCCGCAGATAGTGCGCCAGGTCGGGCGGGTTCTGGCAAGGTGGACACCCGTGCGGAATCACCGCATCTGCGCCGCTCGAGTTCCTCTCCAGCTGGGCCGCCGAAGCAGCGCCCGAGAGCTCGCCCAGCGCGATGTGAGCCACGCGACCTTTGACTTCAAGTACTTGAAGTTCCTAGCGTGGATGACGTGAGCACGCGGACTGCCCAGCACACCTACACGATCAAGGAAGCAGCAGCCTTGACCGGTCTTCCGGCGAGCACGCTGCGCTACTACGAGTCGATCGGGGTGATCGCGCCCGTCAGCCGGGGCGCCAGCAGCAGGCACCGGGTCTATGACGAGGAGGACCTCGACCAGGTCATGTGGGTCGCGTGCCTCGCGGCCACCGGTATGTCGATCGGCGACATGAAGAAGTACGTCGCCAATGGTCAGCTGGGACCCTCCGCGGCACGCGAGCAGATCGAGCTCCTGACCGGTCAGCAGCAGCGGCTCGCGCTCGAGGCCGACCACGTCGCGCTCCGCCAGAGGTACGTAGCCCTGAAGATCGACTTCTGGAACGCGACCGACGCAGGCGACGAGGCCCGCGCTGAGCTGCTCGCCGACAAGGCCCGCAAGCTCGCCGACGACCTCAAGCGCGCAGGCAAGCCCTAGCCGCCTGCGCCCCCACCCGCGCCGTACGTCGCGCGCGGTGCCTGAGCGCGCACCAAAACTCATCTCCCACCAGGAAGGCACCACCATGAAGCTCATCACGAGCGGCGGCCAGACGGCTGCCGGACCGGCGGACTGGTTCACCGGCACCGTCTACATCGACGGCATCCGCAACCCCGACGAGCAGTCCGCCGTCGGCTGCGCCCACGTCCGCTTCACCCCCGGCGCCCGGACCGCCTGGCACAGCCACCCCAAGGGACAGACCCTCTACGTCACCGACGGGATTGGCTACGTCGCCCGCCGCGGCGGCGAGGTCCAGGAGATCCGCCCCGGCGACGTGGTCTACATCGAGCCGAACGAGGAGCACTGGCACGGCGCCACTGCCGACCGGTTCATGGCACACGTCGCCATCCAGGAGGCCGACCACGACGGCCAGGTCGTGACCTGGCTCGACCACGTCAGCGACCAGGAGTACGGCGCCTGATCACCCTTCGCAAACCCGACCACCAGCAACAAGGAGCACCTCGC
This sequence comes from Nocardioides sp., assembly GCA_025965275.1. Taxonomy (GTDB): domain Bacteria; phylum Actinomycetota; class Actinomycetes; order Propionibacteriales; family Nocardioidaceae; genus Nocardioides. The sequence goes on along the minus strand of JAOPXG010000366.1, from coordinate 2,568 downwards.
CCATGCGCGTCAACGCCTACGCCGCCTCCGCGGCTGGCCAGCCCCTCACCCCGACCACCATCGAACGCCGTGACGTCGGACCACGCGACGTCCTCATCCAGATCCAGTACGCCGGCGTCTGCCACTCCGACATCCACACCGTCAACGGCGACTGGGGCCAGCAGCCCTTCCCCGTCGTGCCCGGCCACGAGATCGTCGGCGTCGTCGCCGTGGTCGGCGGCGAGGTCACCCGGCACCAGGTCGGCGACCGGGTCGGCGTCGGCTGCATGGTCAACTCCTGCCGCGAGTGCGTGAACTGCCTCAACGGCGACGAGCAGTACTGCCTCAACGGCATGGTGGGCACGTACGCCGGCACCGACCGTGACGGCACGACCACCCAGGGCGGCTACTCCACCCACGTCGTCGTCGACGCCGACTTCGTCCTCACCGTGCCCGACGGCCTCGAGCCCGCGGCTGCGGCACCGCTGCTGTGCGCCGGCATCACGACGTACTCGCCACTCCGCCGCTGGGGCGCCGGACCGGGCAAGCGCGTCGCCGTCGTCGGTCTCGGTGGACTCGGCCACATGGCCGTCAAGATCGCCCACGCCATGGGGGCGGAGGTCACCGTGCTCTCGCAGTCGCTGAAGAAGCAGGAGGACGGGCTGCGGCTCGGTGCCGACCACTACTACGCCACCAGCGACCCCGACACGTTCGAGCACCTCGCGGGCTCGTTCGACCTCATCATCAACACCGTCAGCGCCCACATCGACATCACCGCCCACCTCGGCCTGCTCGCCGTAGACGGCGCCCTGGTCAACGTCGGCGCCCCTGCCGAGCCCTTCAGCGTCCACGCCATGGCACTCATCGGCGGTCGGCGGACCTTTGCCGGCTCGATGATCGGCGGCATCGCCGAGACCCAGGAGATGCTCGACTTCTGTGCCGAGCACGGCATCGGGTCCGAGATCGAGGTGATCGCTGCCGACCAGGTCAACGAGGCCTACGAACGGGTCCTGGCCTCGGACGTCCGCTACCGCTTCGTCATCGACACCAGCACCCTCGCCTGAGCACCCCTTAGAACCCAAGAGCACCAAGGACATTCACATGACTGACAAGCAGGTATGGCTCATCACCGGCGCAGGTCGCGGCATGGGCACCGACATCGCCCGGGCGGCGCTCGCCGCCGGCCACGCGGTCGTCGGAACGGCCCGCAACGCCGACAGCGTGACCGACGCGCTGGGCGAGCACGACGACCTCCTCGCCGTCGACCTCGACGTCACCGACCCGGCGGCCGCGCACGGCGCAGTCGCGGCCGCGGTCCAGCGCTTCGGCCGCCTCGACGTCCTGGTCAACAATGCCGGCAGCTTCAACGCCGGCTTCTTCGAGGAGATGGACCCCGCGGACTTCCGCGCCCAGATCGAGACCACCCTCTTCGGGCCCGTCAACGTCACCCGCGCCGCCCTCCCCCAGATGCGCGCCCAGCGCTCCGGGCTGGTCGTCACAATCTCCTCCACGGCGGGCATCGCCTCGACCGGCGACTTCCTCACCGCGTACGCCGCCTCGAAGTTCGGAGTCGAAGGCTTCATGGAGGCTCTGACCAACGAGATCGCGCCGTTCGGCATCAGGACCATGCTCGTCGAACCCGGGTTCTTCCGCACCGAGCTCCTCAGCCCCCGTTCGACGAACTACGCCGAGCCGTCCATCGACGACTACGCCGACCGCACCCGAGCCACGGTCGAGGGCTGGCAGAGTATGGACCGCCGGCAGGGCGGTGATCCCGCCAAGCTCGCCGACGCGCTGGTCCAACTCGTCGCCCTCGACGAACCGCCCCTGCGGTTCGCCGCCGGCGCCGACGCCGTCGAACTGTTCGAGAGCAAGGCCCAGCTCCTGCTCGACCAGGCCGACGCCCACCGGGCGCTCTCAACCGGCCTTGCCCACGACCAGGCCTGACGGACCATCCGGATCTGTCGCATTGCGCGCGGTTCGCGAAGTCGGGTGGACAGGCTGCGACCGCGACCGGAGAACGGTCTGGAGTGCGGGGGCCGCAGCGACGGTGAGGTCGCCGACCCGGTAGGTGTCGATGACGATGATCGAGGGCGTCTCCTCCGCTCTCCGGTCGTCTTGGTGGCGGCGCAACACGTCAAGGCCGGCGCTCAGGTCAGTTGGACATGGCATACCCCGCACGGTGCGCGCGGGAACCGGCTGTGCACTAGGGACACCGAGTAGGACATGGAGGTGAGCCCGGGCGTCGCGCGGGTTGCGCGAGGGGGCGGGTCTTGACACGTTCAGGCCCTGAGTGGCCTTCGCTGCCCGACCAACAGGGGCTGGCGGCGGCCTATTGGCGTCGGGTGAAGCTGATCTTGCCGTCGGGGTGCTTGGTCGTCGTGTAGGTGGGGTCGTGGGCGCGGGTGTGGTGCTTGGGGCAGAGGAGTCGGCCGTCCTTGGCGCTGGTGTTGCCGCCCTTCGACCAGGGGAGGTCGTCGTGGTGGGCGTGGCATAGGCCGGGTGGCCAGTCGCAGCCGTCGGCGGTGCAGCCGCCGTCTCTGATGGTCAGGGCGATGCGCATCGGGCCGGTGTGGAAGCGGGCCTTGC
>JAOPXG010000340.1 GCA_025965275.1 Nocardioides sp. | reverse complement strand
GCCGACGCCGCCGAGACGGTGCTGCTCGCCGCCGACCACGCGCTCGGCCCGGCGCCGCTGACAACCGAGGACGAGCATGCCGGCCGGGTCGCGGACCTGCGCGTCTACCTCCGTCAGCACCACGCCGACCGCGACACCGCGGCGCTCGGCCGTCTCGTCAGCGACGTGTCGCCGTGGTGACCCGCCCGGACTTCACCCACGACGGCACCGGCACCGCGGCCGAGGTCTGGTCGACCGACGGCCGGTGGGACGACCGGCCGCCGCTGGTGCTCGACGGCGTACGCCGGGTCGTCGTCGTGGCCGCACACCCCGACGACGAGTCGCTCGGCGCGGGCGGGCTCCTCGCCACCGCCCACGAGCGCGGTCTCGAGATCGACCTGGTGCTGCTGACCGCGGGTGAGCTCAGCCATCCGAGGTCGCCGACGCACTCGCGGGCCCAGCTCGCCCAGCGCCGCCTCGGTGAGGCGAAGGACGCGCTGTGCGCGGTCGCGCCCGGGGCCGCGGTCACGATGCTGGCCCTCGGCGACGGCACCGTCGCCGACTCCGAGGCGGCCGTCGCCGCCCGGCTGGTCGACCTGATCGGCGACGGTGAGCTGACCCTGCTCGCGGCGCCGTGGCGCCACGACGGCCATCCCGACCACGAGGCAGCCGGACGGGCCGCGGCCACCGCGGCCCGGCGTACCGACGCCGCCCTGGTGGAGTACCCCGTCTGGTGGTGGCACTGGGGCACGCCCGGCGACGCCCCCTGGGCCGCGATCCGGCGTCTGCAGCTCTCCGACCGGGCCCGGGCCTGCAAGCACCTGGCGATCGCCGCGCACACCTCCCAGGTGGAGTCGCTCTCGAGCGAGCCCGGCGACGAGGTGCTCCTCCACCCCGGCTTCCTCGCTCACTTCCACGGCTCGGCGGAGGTGTACGTCGTGGACGCACCGCGCGACACCGCCCTCGACGACCTGCACCGCTCCGATCCGGACCCCTGGGGGGTCGACGAACGGTGGTACGAGTCGCGCAAGCGCGACCTGACGCTCGCGGCCCTGCCGCGGCCGTCGTACGCCCGCGGGCTCGAGATCGGCTGCTCGACGGGCGCGCTGGCCGAGCGGCTGGCCGACCGGTGCCTCGACCTGTTCGCCGTCGACAACAGCCCCGCGGCCGTCGAGGCCGCCCGGCGCCGGCTGGCCGACCGCGACCACGTCCGGGTCGACCTCGTGCAGGTGCCGGACGAGTGGCCGCCGGGTGTCTTCGACCTGGTGGTCGTCTCGGAGGTGGCCTACTTCCTCAGTCCTCGTGAGCTGCGCGGCCTGGTCGAGCGGGTCCAGGCATCGCTGGCGCCGGACGGCGTCGTGGTGCTCTGCCACTGGCGGCACCGGGTCGACGGCTGGGTGCCGGACGCCCGGGCCGTGCGGCGCGCGTTCACCGCGGACGACCGGCTCCCCGTGCAGGCGACCTACCGCGACCGCGACGTCGAGATCGTGGTCCTCGCCCCCACGGACGTCCTCCCGAGGTCGACGAGTTGACCGCCGTCGATGTCGTCCACCTCGTCGTCCCGGCCCACGACGAGGAGGAGCTCATCGGCGCCTGCCTCGCGTCGGTCGCCACCGCGGCGGCCCGGCTGGGCGTGACCGTGCCCGGCGTCGTCGTCCGCACCACCGTCGTCCTCGACGGGTGCACGGACGAGACGGCGGCGGTGGTCGCGGCGTACGGCGTCGACACGGTGGTCGTCGACGCCACCTGCGTGGGGGTGGCCCGGGCTGCCGGCGTCGAGCGGGTGGTCGAGCTCGCGGGCGGCCATCTCGCGGAGCGGGTCCTGGTGGCCAGCACCGACGCGGACTGCGTCGTCCCGGAGACGTGGCTGGTCGAGCTGCTCGCCCACGCGGCAGCCGGCCACGACCTCGTGGTCGGCGCCGTGCACCCGGATCCCGTCGACCTGCCGGTGGGCGTCGTCGAGCGCTGGTGGGCGCGGCACCGTCGGCCCGAGGAGCACGTGCACGGAGCCAACCTCGCGTTCACGCTCGCGGCGTACGCGCGCTCGGGCGGCCTGCAGCCGGTCGAGCTGCACGAGGACGTGCTGCTCGTGGAGGCGATGCGCGCCGCCGGGTGTCGCTGGACGACGGGGACCTCAGTGCAGACCTCGGGGCGTACGGCGGGCCGGGTCCGCGGCGGTTTCGCGACGTACCTCGCCGACCTGGTCGCGCAGCCGAGTGAGGCCGCCGGCGCCCGTGAGCGTCAGTCGAAGATCGCCGACGGTGCGCCGGTCCTGAAGAGCGTCGACAGGTAGATCACGACCGGGACGGTGCCGCCGTTGCTGGCGTGGTGCACCTCGCCCTGCTCCTCGACGAGCCACTGTCCCGGGCGGACCTTGACGGTGTCGCCCGGCTTGACCTTCGTGACCAGCGTGGGGTCCTCGCCCGAGCCCTTCATCACCTTCGCCGAGCCCGTCTCGACCGTGTAGGTCAGCGTGCCCTCGGCGACGTAGCCCAGCTGCCGGCCCGGGTGGTGGTGCGACGCAAGCTCGGCGCCGGGCATCACCACGACCTTGCTCAGGCCCAGGGTGCGGTGCGGTGCTCCCGGGGGCGCGTCCACCTGGGCGAGCGGCTGGCGGGTGACGACGACGGGAGCCGGGTCGTCGGCGGCGACGGCGGAGACGGCGATGCCGATCCCCACGCCCGAGGCGAGCAGCGAGGCCGCGGCGACCGGGACGAGCACGGCGCGGCGCAGGTGGGGGAGCTGGGGGAGGGCGGTCATGCTCGGCAGCGTAGGGAGGTCCGTCGTACGCCGCAGGTGATCCCGCGAACCGCCGCTGTCGGCCCGGCGCCGTAGGGTGCGGCCGTGGCGCTCCACCTGCACCGCGCACCGCGCACCGACCAGCTCGCCGACGCCCTCGGCGAGCTGCTCAGCGCGCCGCTCGGCGACCCGTTCGCCGAGGAGATCGTGGTGGTGCCCGGGAAGGGCGTCGAGCGCTGGCTGGCGCAGCGGCTCTCGCACCGGCTCGGCACCGGGCCGGACGGCGGGGGCGGCGTCTGCGCGGGGGTGCGGTTCCTGCGGCCGCGGTCACTGGTCTCGCTGCTGCTCGGCCGCGAGCTCGACGACGTCTGGGACCCCGACCGGCTGGTCTGGCCGCTGCTCGAGGTGATCGACGCCAGCCTCGACGAGCCGTGGTGCGCCACCCTCGCCGCCCACCTCGGCCACGGGCTCGAGGGCGACGAGGCGCTGCTGAGGCGCAACCGGCGCTACTCCGTCGCGCGCCGGCTCGCCGGGCTCTACGCGTCGTACGCCGTGCAGCGCCCGACGCTGGTGACCGACTGGCGCGAGGGCCGTGACACCGACGGCATCGGCGGCGCCCTCGACCCCGACCTGCACTGGCAGGCGGAGCTGTGGCGGCGGCTGCTCGACCACGTCGACGCGCCGGCGCCGGACGTGCGCCATGCGGAGACCGTCGCGCTGCTGCGCGCGGGCGGCGGCGACCTCGATCTGCCGTCCCGCCTGTCGCTCTTCGGCCACACCCGGCTGCCGGTCACCGAGGTCGCGCTGCTGGCCGCGCTCGGGGAGAGCCGCGACGTCCATGTCTGGCTGCCGCAGCCCTCGCCCGCGCTGTGGGACGAGCTCGGCGGCCTCCCCGGACCGGTGCCGCGGGCCGACGACGACTCCGACCGGCTGGTCCACCACCCGCTGCTGGCCAGCCTCGGCCGCGACAGCCGCGAGCTGCGCCGGGCCTTCCACGGGGTGGGGTCGGACGTGGTCTCGACCCCTCAGGCCGTCACGGGCGACTCGCTCCTGCACTGGCTCCAGTCCGACCTGCGCGCCAACCACGCCCCCGACGCCTCCGAGCGCGCCGGGCGGGTCCTGGCCGAGGGCGACCGCAGCGTGCAGGTGCACGCGTGCCACGGACCGGCCCGCCAGATCGACGTGCTGCGCGAGGTGCTGGTCGGCCTCCTCCAGGACGACCCCACCCTCGAGCCGCGCGACATCCTCGTGATGTGCCCCGACATCGAGACGTTCGCCCCGCTGGTCTCGGCCGGGTTCGGGCTGGCCGACGTGGTCGCCGAGGCCGAGGGTGGCGGCCACCCGGCGCACCGGCTGCGGGTGCGGCTGGCCGACCGCGCCCCGAGCACCACCAACCCGCTGCTGGCCGTCGCGTCCCGGCTGGTCGAGCTGGCCGGCGGCCGGGTCACCGCGACCGAGGTGCTCGATCTGGCGGCGACCGAGGTGGTCCGCGCGCGGTTCCGCTTCACCGACGACGACCTGGCCCGGATCGCCACCTGGGTGACGGAGGCCGGCATCCGCTGGGGCCTCGACGCCGGCCAGCGCGGCGCGTTCGCCATGCAGCGCTTCGCCCACAACACCTGGCGCTCCGGGCTCGACCGGATCCTGCTGGGCGTGGCGATGAGCGGCGACGAGCACCGCTACGTCGGCCGCGGGCTGCCGCTCGACGACGTCGGCAGCGGCGACATCGATCTCGCCGGCCGGCTCGCCGAGCTGCTCAACCGGCTCGAGATCACCCTCGTCGCCCTGGCCGCGGCCGGCGCGGTCGAGGAGTGGATGGCCGCGCTGCGCGAGGGCGTCCGCGGGCTGACCGACGTCCCCCTCGACGACGCGTGGCTGGTGCCGCAGTTCGAGCGCGAGCTGGCCCGGGCCACCGACTCGGCCGGGTCCGGCGACGGGGTGCCGCTCCGGCTCGCCGACGTCCGCGCGCTGCTCGACTCGCGCCTCGGCGGCCGGCCGACCCGCGCCAACTTCCGCACCGGCAGCCTGACGGTCGCGACGCTGGTGCCGATGCGCTCCGTGCCCCACCGGGTGGTCTGCCTGGTCGGCCTCGACGACGGCGTCTTCCCGCGCACCACCGGGGTCGACGGCGACGACGTGCTCGCCCGGCGGCCGGTCACCGGGGAGCGCGACATCCGCAGCGAGGACCGCCAGCTCCTGCTCGACGCCGTGCTCGCCGCGGGCGAACACCTGGTGATCACCTACACCGGCGCCAACGAGCAGTCCGGCGCCCGGCGGCCGCCCGCCGTGCCGCTCGGCGAGATCCTCGACGCCGTCGACCGCACGGCCGCGGGCCCGGTGCGTGACCGGGTGCTGGTCCGGCACCCCCTGCAGCCGCACGACGTGCGCAACTTCGAGGAGCCCGCCTTCAGCTTCGACGCGGCCGGCCTCGCCGGGGCGCGGGCCGCGGCCGGCGCGCAGTCGCCGGTGCCGCCGTTCCTCTCCGGTCCTCTTGCGCCCGCCCCGGTCGAGGACGTGAGCCTGGCGGACCTCAAGGCGTTCTTCTCCCACCCGGTCCGCGCGTTCCTGCGCGGCCGCCTCGACATGTCCGTGCCGCGCGAGGCCGAGGAGGTCGCCGACGCCATCCCGGTCGACCTCGACGCGCTGGAGCAGTGGGGCGTCGGCGACCGGCTGCTGCGCGAGGTGATGGCCGGCCGCGACCCGGTGGCGGTGATGACCGCCGAGCAGCTGCGCGGCACGCTGCCGCCCGGCGGCCTCGGCACCCGCTCGCTCACGACGGTCGTCGAGGAGTCGCAGAAGCTGCTCGGCCGCACGGTCGACCTCCGCGCCGGCACGCCGCGCAGCCTCGACGTCGACATCGACCTCGGCGGTGGGCGCCGGCTGACCGGCACCGTCACCGGCATCTACGGCAGCAAGATCGTGTCGCTCGGCTACTCCCGCCTCAAGGCCCGTCAGCGGCTGCACTCCTGGATCGACCTGCTCGCCCTCAGCGCTGGCCACGTCGACCAGTCCTGGACCGCCCACGCGGTCGGCCGCGACCGCGCCGGCCCGCTGCGCGCGCTGGCCGGCCCGCTCGACCACCGGGCGATCGACTGGCTGCGCGACCTGGTCGAGCTGCGCGACCTCGGGATGCGGCAGCCGCTCGCGGCACCGCTGATGACGGCGTACACCTGGGCCGACACCCACGCCCGTGAGCTGCGCGGCGACGACCGGTCGCCCGAGCACCTCGCGGCCCGCGAGTGGGTGACCGACCCCAACAACCGGTTCGGCATCCTCGGCGAGGACGCCGACCCCCACCACGTCCGGGTCTACGGCGCCCGGGCGCCGCTGCAGGTGCTCGTCGACGCCGGGCTGGCGTCGTACGCCTGGCAGATCTGGGAGCCGCTGCTCACCGGTGCCGAGCGGGTGGGTCCACTATGACTGACCGCCACTTCGACATCACCGACCCGCTGCCGACCGGCACCACCCTGCTCGAGGCGAGCGCCGGCACCGGCAAGACCTGGACCATCGGTGCCCTGGTCACCCGCTACGTCGCTGAGCAGGGCATCCCGCTCGAACGGATGCTGGTCGTGACGTTCGGCCGCGCCGCCAGCCAGGAGCTCCGCGAGCGGGTCCGCACCCAGCTGGTCGAGGCCGAGCGGGCGCTGGCGGGCGAGCCGGTCACCGAGCCGTCCGACCTGATCGACCTGCTGCTGGGCAACGCGGAGGTCGACCGGCCGACGATGCACCGCCGGGTCACCGAGGCCCTGGCCGGCTTCGACGCGGCCACGATCGCGACCACCCACCAGTTCTGCTCGATGGTGCTCGGCTCGCTGGGCGTCGCGGGCGACACGGACGCGCGGGCCCGGCTGGTCGAGGACCTCGACGAGCTGCTGGGCGAGGTCGTCGACGACCTCTACCTGCGGGCGTTCGCCTACGCCGAGGGCGACCCCGTGTTCACCCACGCCGAGGCGATGGCCATCGCGCGCACCGCCGTCAACGACCCGCAGGCGCGGCTGGAGCCGGCGACCGAGGACTCCACGACGCCCGCCGGGCGCCGCGTCTCCTTCGCCCGGGCGGTGCGCGACGAGATGGAGCGGCGCAAGCGCCGGCTCGGGATCCTGTCGTACGACGACCTCCTCAGCCAGCTCGCCGACGCCCTCGAGGACCCGGACGCGCCGGCCCGCGCACGGATGCGGCAGCGCTGGGAGATCGTGCTCGTCGACGAGTTCCAGGACACCGACCCGGTGCAGTGGCAGGTGCTCGACCGAGCGTTCACCGGCCACGCCACGATGGTGCTGATCGGCGACCCGAAGCAGGCGATCTACGCCTTCCGCGGCGGCGACGTCGCGACCTACCTCCAGGCCGCGGCGACCGCGAGCCGGCGCCAGACCCTGGCCGTCAACTGGCGCAGCGACGCCGCGCTGCTGGAGTCGCTCCAGGCGATGCTGGCCGGCGCCACGCTCGGCGACGAGCGGATCGTCGTCCACGACGTCGACGCCCACCACCAGGAGAGCCGGCTCGCGGGTGCGCCCCACCCCGCGCCGTTCCGGCTCCGCGTGGTGCGGCGCGACCAGTTCCGCAAGCGCGGCAGCAACCCGCTGACGGTCGGCCAGGTCCGCCCCCACGTCGCCCGCGACCTCGCGCTCGACATCCGGGCGCTGCTGGCCTCCGACGCGACGTACTGCGGCGAGAAGCTCCAGCCGCGCGACGTCGCGGTGATCAGCTACCGCCACTCCGACCTGGCCGCGGCCCAGACCGCGCTCCACGAGGTCGGCGTCCCGGCCGTGATCGCCGGCGGCGGCAGCGTGTTCGCCACCCCCGCCGCGGTCGAGTGGCTCGAGCTGCTCGAGGCGCTGGAGCAGCCACACCGGAGCCCGCGGGTGCGCGCCGCCGCGCTCACCTGTTTCTTCGGCCACACCGCGGCCGAGCTCGACGAGCGCCGCGACGAGCTCACCGACGCCGCCGCCGACCGCCTGCGGGAGTGGGCCGAGGTGCTGTCGCTGCGCGGCGTCGCCGCGGTGCTCGAGGCCGCCAACGCCGGCGGCCTGCCCGCGCGGGTGCTGTCCCGGGTCGGGGGCGAGCGACGGCTGACCGACCTGCGCCACATCGGCGAGGTGCTGCACGAAGTGACGCTGACGGAGCGGCTCGGCGTCGTCGCGCTGCTCACCTGGCTGCGCACCCAGGTGGCCGAGGGCAAGGCGGGCCGCGGCGCCGAGCGCACCCGTCGCCTCGACTCCGACGCGGCCGCCGTCCAGCTGGTCACGATCCACGCCAGCAAGGGGCTCGAGTACCCCGTCGTCTACCTGCCCGCGCTCGCCGACCGCAACGTGCCGAAGCCGTCGACGCCGCTCTTCCACGACGCCGAGGGACGGCGCTGCGTCAACGTTGGTGGAGGGGCCGGCGGCGGCTGGAACGACCACGTCCAGCGCTGGCTCGACGAGGAGGCCGGGGAGTGGCTGCGGCTGCTCTACGTCGCCGTCACCCGCGCGCAGTCGCAGGTCGTCGCGTGGTGGTCGCCGACCCGCAACACCCCGGCGTCCCCGCTGCACCGGATGCTCCAGGGCCGGCGCCCGGGCTCGGCCGCGGTGCCGGGCGAGTTCGCCAACCGCACCGACGACGAGGCCGCGGCGGTGTTCGCGGCCTGGCAGGACGCGAAGGGGCCGGTCCCGGAGCCGGCCGAGCCGGCCGACCCCGGTGCCGACCCGGTCCGGCCAGCCACGCCGGCGATCTCGGCCCGGGCATTCACCCGCACGGTCGACACGACGTGGCGGCGTACGTCGTACTCCTCGCTCACCGCGGTCAACGAGGTCGCCCCCGTCGCCGGGGTCGGCAGCGAGCCCGAGGTGGTCGCGAAGGAGGACGAGGAGGTGACCGTCGCGCCGTCGACCGTCGCTCCCGTCGACACCGTGCTCTCGCCGATGGGCGGGCTGCCGGTCGGCGCGACCTTCGGCTCGCTCGTGCACGCCGTGCTCGAGCACACCGACCCGGACGCCCCCGACCTGCGCGCCGAGCTGCTCGCCCACCTCGACGACGAGCTGGTCCGCTGGCCCGTCCATCTCGACCGCGACGAGCTGGTCGACGCGCTGGTGCAGGTCTGCGACTCGCCGCTGGGTCCGCTCACCGGCGGGGCGACACTGCGCGACATCGGGCTCGGCGACCGGCTGAGGGAGATGGACTTCGAGCTGCCCCTCGCCGGCGGCGACCTGGCTGTCAGCGGGTCGACCGGCCGCACCGACGCCCGGCTCGGCGACCTGGCCCCGATCCTGCGCCGCCACCTGCCCGAGGGCGACCCGGTCCGGCCGTACGCCGAGACCCTCGCCAACCCGCTCCTCGGTGGCCAGAGCCTGCGCGGCTACCTCACCGGCTCGGTCGACGTGGTGCTCCGGCTGGCCGGGCCGCGCTACCTGATCGTCGACTACAAGACCAACTGGCTCGGGGGCCACGACGGGCCGCTGACCGCCCACGACTACCGGCCCGAGGCGCTCGCGGCGGCGATGGGCCACTCCGACTACCCGCTGCAGGCGCTGCTCTACGCCGTGGTGCTGCACCGGTTCCTGCGCTGGCGCCAGCCCGGCTACGACCCGGCCGTGCACCTCGGGGGCGTGCTCTACCTCTACCTGCGCGGCATGTGCGGCCCGGACACCCCGGTCGTCGACGGTCAGCCGTGCGGCGTCTTCTCCTGGCAGCCCCCGGTCGCGCTCGTCGAGGAGATCTCCGACCTCCTGGACGGTGTCCGATGAGCGAGCTCTTCGAGCCCGTCGGCGAGCACGACTGGCGACTGGCATCGGGCGCCACCGGGCTGCTCGGCGACTTCAACCGCGAGGGTCTGCTCGAGTCCACCGATCTCCACGTCGCCGACCGGCTGGGCGACCTCGCCGGCGAGCCCGACGAGCGGGTGCGCCTCGCGGTCGCGCTGGCGGTCCGCGCGGTGCGGCACGGCTCGGTCTGCGTCGACCTGGCCACGGTCCCCGACCTGGCGCCCGAGCTGCCGTGGCCCGCGGCCGACGACTGGCTCGCCGCGGTGGCCGCCTCGCCGGTGGTCGCGGCCGGCGCCGTGCGCCTCGACCACGGGCTGCTCTACCTCGACCGCTACCACCGGCTCGAGACCCAGGTGCTCGACGACCTGGCCGACCGCACCGCCCAGCCGGCGCCCGAGGTCGAAGAGCCGGCGCTGGCGGCCGCGGTCGAGCGGGTCCGCGGCCAGCACCTCAGTCCGGAGCAGGAGCGGGCCGCGGTGCGCGCGGTCCGGCAGTGGACGACGGTGCTGACCGGCGGCCCCGGCACCGGCAAGACGACGACCGTCGCGCGGCTGCTCGCCCTGCTCGCCGACCAGGCCGCCCTCCGTGGCAAGCGGCTCTCCGTC
>JAOPXG010000323.1 GCA_025965275.1 Nocardioides sp. | reverse complement strand
GAGCCCGAAGTACGTCAGCTTGGCGACGTCCTCCCCCGGCGCCCAGACGCCGAAGACGCCGCAGGCGTCCTGGGGTCCCTGGTCGTGCGGGTCGAGGGCCGCGGTCAACCTGCCGTCGCCACCCTTGCGGGGGCCGTTGTGGAAGGGCACGTCGAAAGTCTAGGTCTCCTCGGCGGCGTGTCCCATTCGCCGTCCCGTTCGTTGGCGCTCAGATACGCGTCGGCCTGCGTACCATGAGCCACGCCCCACCGAAGGACACGAGGAACTATGTCTCGGGAGAACTCCCAGGCCGCGCCGGCGCCCGGCCCGCACACCGGCTGGTCAGACGCCCCCTCTCGCGACGCACTCCAGCTCATCGCCGAGGGGGTCACCCAGCTCGCCGGCTTCGGCGTCGCCGCGATCAGCGTCGCCCGTCCGGACGGCAAGCTCGAGGTGATGGCGGTCGCCGGCAGCGACGCCGCGCGCCAGCAGCTCGAGGGCACCCGCACGCCGGTCGACCGGCTCAACCGGGAGATCGCCAAGGCCGACGACTGGGGCCTGCTCCGCTTCGTGCCGCACGAGCGGCTCGACCCCGGCGCCGGCGACGACTGGGGCTGGGTCCCCGACATCGAGCCGATCGACGCCCCGGACGCCTGGCACCCGCTCGACCTGCTGATCGCGCCCCTGTACGTCGACGGGGAGCTGCGCGGCACGCTCGCCATCGACCTGCCGGTCGACGGCCGCCGGCCCGGCGAGGCCCAGCGCGCGGTGCTCAACAGCTACGCCGAGCAGGCCGGGCGCGCCGTCGTCGTCGCCCTCGAGCGGGAGGCGCTCGCCGAGCAGGTGCGGATGGCCGAGGCGGCCCGGCTGATCGTGCGCCGGGCGACGGCCCAGCTGAGCCTCGACCGGATCGTCGCCGACAGCCGGGAGGCCCTGGTCGACGGGTTCCGCGCGGCCGGCATGTGGTTGCAGACCTTCGACGGCTCGGGGCGCAGCGCGATCTACTCCGCCGACGGCGTCTCGATCGAGCTGGGCCCCGAGATGGTCGCGATCGCGGAGAGGGAGGCGCGGGTGGCCTGGGACGAGCAGCGCGCGGTGGTCGTCGCGGGGTACCGCGGCTTCGCCGAGACGACCACCCCGGAGGAGAGCAGGCAGATCCTCGCCTTCATCGCCGACATCGGCGTCGAGTCGTTGCTCTTCACCCCGATCGGGGCCGGCCCCGAGTGCCTCGGCAACCTCGTGCTGACCCGGCCGCCCGGCGCCCCGGAGTGGACCGAGGCCGAGGCCGCCACGGCGCTCGACATCGGCCACGACCTGGGGCGCGCGATCCTGAACGCGCGGACCTTCGAGCGCGAGCACCAGCTCGTCGAGGAGCTCCAGGAGCTGGACACCTACAAGGGCCAGCTGATCGCCACGGTCGCCCACGAGCTGAAGAACCCGCTCACGTCGGTGCTCGGACACCTCGAGATGCTCGAGTCGTCTCCCGACCTCTCCGGCACCACGCTGACCTCGCTCAACGCCATGGACCGCGGTGCCCGCAGGATGGTCCGCGTCATCGACGACCTGCTCCTGCTGTCGAAGGTCGGGGACGCCGACAACCCGATCATCGCCGCCCCGGTCGACCTGCACCGCATCGTCGCCGAGGTCGTGGACCTGACGATGGTCGCGGCGGAGCAGAAGCGGATCGACGTCCGGGTGGTGACGCCCGCGGAGCCGGTGCTCGCCCTCGGCGACCCCGACGAGCTCGACAAGGTCTGCGCCAACCTGGTGAGCAACGCGGTGAAGTACACGCCCGACGGCGGCGTCGTCACGATCATCCTGTCGCGCACGGACGAGGTGGTGGTGCTCGTCGTCGCCGACGAGGGCATCGGCATCGCGGCCGCGGACGTCGCGCGGCTCGGCACCGAGTTCTTCCGCTCGACGAACCCGGACGCCATCGCCCAGCCCGGCACCGGCCTGGGTCTGGCGATCGCCCGCCGGGTCGTCGACCGGCACCACGGCCGGCTCGAGATCGAGTCCGAGCTGGGCCGCGGCAGCACGTTCCGGGTGATCCTCCCGGCCGCGCCGCTCTGACCCGCGCCGGTCACATCTGGCGCTCGCCCTGCGCGATCGCCTCGCGGATCCGCGTGTAGGTGCCGCAGCGGCAGATGTTGCGGATGCCGTCGAGGTCCGCTTCGGTGATCGACCGGCCCTCCCGGCGAACCTTGCGGACCAGCGCCACCGCCGCCATGATCTGGCCGGGCTGGCAGTAGCCGCACTGCGCGACGTCACGGTCGAGCCAGGCCTGCTGCATCGGGTGCAGGTCGCCGTCGACGGTGTCGGCGAGGCCCTCGATCGTGGTGATCTCGTCGGTCTTCTCCAGGTCGCCGACGCGGACCGAGCACGGGTTGAACGCCCGGCCGTTGACGTGCGAGGTGCACGCCTTGCAGACGTTGATGCCGCAGCCGTACTTGGGGCCGGTGACCCCGAGCAGGTCGCGCAGCACCCAGAGCACGCGGACGTCGTCGTGGACGTCGACGGTCGTCGGCTTGCCGTTGAGGACGAAGGTCTGTCGAGGCACGTCGGCTCCTCAGTAGGTGAGCTTGAGCCCGTTGGTGGGCGACTGCGGGATGGGTGGGACGACCGGCTTGGGCGTGAACTCGAGCGGGTCGCGGTGGTTGACCGGGAAGTACGTCGGGACGCTCCCGGCCGCGCGGGCGAAGGCGCACGCGACCGCGGCGAACGTCGCCGCGACACCCGCCTCGCCGGCGCCGCCGGGCTGGGCGCTGTCGGACGGCATCACCACCACCTCCACGTCGGGCGGCGTGTTCCACTGGCGCGTGTAGAAGTAGTTGTCCCAGCTGGCCTCGAGGAAGTGCCCGTCGCGCAGGTGCATGCTCGACGTCAGCGCGAGGGCGATGCCGTCGTTGATGCAGCCCTGCATCTGCGCCTCCAGGCCGCGCGGGTTGACCACGAGCCCGACGTCGATCGCGAAGACGACCTTCGTCACCCGGGGGCCGCCGACACCGTCACGGATGTCGCGCCCGGTCTGCTCAGGCCGGTTGTCGACCTCGACCAGGCAGGCGCTGCAGCCCTTGTACTCCTTGTGGATCGCGATCCCCTGCGCCGTGCCGGCCGGCATCGAGCGCCCCCAGTCGCCGACGTCCGCGACCGTGTCGAGAACCGCGCGCACCCGGTCGTTGCGGAGGTTGGCGCGGCGGAACTCGTACGGGTCCTGGCCCATCGCCGCGGCCAGCCGGTCGACCATGAGCTCGCCGGCCACGCGGACGTCGGGTGAGTAGATGTTGCGCATGCTCCCGGTGTTGAACCGGTCGTCGGTCTCGGTGAGCGTCTGGGTGATGACGCCGAAGTCGTAGGGCACCTCCTGCGTCAGCTCGAAGACCGTCTCGGCGAAGCCGAGGTTGCCGAGCCCACCGGGCAGGTCGGCGGAGTTCGCGGTGATGATCTCGCCGAGACCGTGCCGGAAGTCGGTCTCGATGCTGGTGTGGCTCTGCTGGAAGGCGAGCACCTCGCCGTTCGCGTGCACGGCCCGGACCCGGCTGGTGGCCATGGGGTGCCCGCGGCCGACCCGGGCGTCGTCGGCGCGGTGCCACATGAGCTTGACCGGCTTCCCCATCGCCTGGGAGATCTTGGCGGCCTCGAGCGCGCCGTCGAAGAACAGGCGCCGGCCGAAGGAGCCGCCGCCCGTGACGACGTTGACCTTGACCCGGTCCTGGCTCATCCCGAGCGCCTCCGCGATCCGCTGCTGCGCGGTGATCGGCGACTTGAGCCCGGACCAGATCGTCGCCCGGTCCTTGCGGACGTCGGCGATCGCCGAGTTGGTGTCCATCGCCGAGTTGCTGCGGAAGTAGAACAGCACCTCGGTGTCGATGGTCTCGGCGAGCGGGTTGTCCGGCGGGGCCGGCAGCGCGGCCTGCGCGGCCCGGAGGCTCGCGACGATGTCGGCGTCCCCGAGGCCGGCAACGGGTCCGTCCTTCCAGTCGACCTTCATCGCCCGGATCGCGTCGATGCACTGACCGAACGTGTCGGCACGCACCGCGATCCCAGTGTCGACCTTGGCGACGTTGCGGACGCCGGGCATGCGCAGGATCTCCGCCCTGTTGCGCAGCCGCTCCGGGGTGCCGTTGAGCGTGGGGGCCCGGCACACCATCGTCGGCAGCGCGCCCTTCACCTGCAGGTCGGTGGTGAAGTCCTTGCGGCCCATGACCGAGTCCCGCGCGTCGACACGGCTCTGGCCGACCCCGATCACCACGAACTCCGAGGTGTCCTTGAGCTCCACGCGCACGGCCCGGGTGACCGGGCTGGCGGCCCTGGTCGCCAGCTCGGCGTACGTCACGCTCGAGCCTCCCGGGGCGTGCACGACACCGTTGCGGGCCCGGAGGTTCTCCGCGGTGTCGCCGAGCTGGATGGCCGCCGCCTCCAGCAGGGCGCCCTTGGCGGCGGCCGCGGCCACGCGGATCGGCGTGTACGTCGAGATCGTGGTGTTGGAGCCGCCCGTGAGCTGGTTGAAGAGGAGCTCGGGGCGGGCGGGTGCGAGTGTCACCCGGACCTTGCTCACCGGGAGCTCGAGCTCCTCGGCGATCAGCATCGCGGTCGAGGTGGTGATGCCCTGGCCGACCTCCAGGCGGGGCAGCGCGAAGGACGCGGTGCCGTCGTCGTGGACGGTGACCGTGATCAGGTTGGCGGTCGGCCGGCACGAGTCGGTGAGCATGTCGTTGAGGTCGTAGGCCTCGGCCGGCTGCGGCGCGGTCGGTATCGCGGCGACGGCGCCGTCGGCCAGCGTCAGGTCGGCCGCGGCCACCAGGGTCGCCCCGCCGATGACGTAGCCGAGGAAGCTCCGTCGGCGTACCGACGGCGGTGCGGCGTCCTCCTCGTGGGCGGGGTCGGGCGAGCGGTCGTGCGCGTTCATACGTCCTCCGAGAGCAGTCGGCCCGGGGCGCGCCCCGGGTGTGTGCTCCCTCCCTGCCCCCATCGTGACAGGCGTCCCCAGGGACCGTCCTACCGCGGTCTCACGATCCGGTGGCGGGCCGTCGGGTCACAGGCTGCCGAGGTGGTGGAGCAGCAGCGCCTCGGCCAGGACCACGCGCTCGAACTCGGCGAGGTGGAGGCCCTCGTTGGCACCGTGGGCGCGGGTGTCGGGGTCCTCGACCCCGGTGACCAGCACGCTGGCCCGCGGGAACGCCTCGAGGAACTCGGCGATGAACGGGATCGAGCCGCCCACGCCCATGTCGACCGGCTCGGTGCCGTCCCAGGCCTCGGTGAAGGCGCGGCGGGCCGCGTCGTACGCCGGCCCGGTGGCGTCGATCGCGGTCGGCTCGCCGGTGTCGACGAGGGTGACGGTCAGCTCGGCACCCCAGGCGACGTGCGCCTCGAGGTGGGCGCGCAGGCAGGCGAGGGCGTTCTCGGTGGTGTCGCCGGGGGCGACGCGCAGCGAGATCTTGGCGCGGGCGGAGGCGACGAGGGTGTTGCTGGCGCCGTCGACCTTGGGAGCGTCGAGGCCGGTGATGCTGAGTGCGGGCCTGGTCCAGAGCCGTTCGACCGCGGAGCCGTCGCCGATCCACTCGGTGCCGGGGACCGCGCCCGACTCGGCGCGGAGCCGCTCCTCGGGGTAGTCCACGTCGGCCGCCGGGCCGCTGTGCAGGCCGGCGATCGCGACGTTGCCGCGGTCGTC
Organism: Nocardioides sp.; assembly: GCA_025965275.1. Taxonomy (GTDB): domain Bacteria; phylum Actinomycetota; class Actinomycetes; order Propionibacteriales; family Nocardioidaceae; genus Nocardioides. The sequence goes on along the minus strand of JAOPXG010000323.1, from coordinate 915 downwards.
GTGCAGCGTGGCGATCAGGCGGCTCAGCGTGATGAGGGCGTCGGGGACCAGGCCGCCCCACATGCCGGAGTGGACCGCGTGGGTGAGGGTGCGGACGGTGACGTCGACCCGGACCAGGCCGCGCAGGCTGGTGGTGAGGGCGGGGACGCCGATGTCCCAGTTGCCGGAGTCGGCGATCACGATGACGTCGGCGGAGAGCTTGTCCCGGTGCTCCTTCAGGAGGGCCGGGAGGGTGTCGCTGCCGACCTCCTCCTCGCCCTCGATGAACATCGTGACGCTCACGGGCAGGTCGTCGCCGTACACGCGCAGGGCGCCGAGGTGGGCGGCGATGCCGGCCTTGTCGTCGGCCGCGCCGCGCGCGTAGAGGCGGCCGTCGCGCTCGGTCGGCTCGAAGGGCGGGGAGTCCCACTCGGCGTGGTCGTTCTCGGGCTGGACGTCGTGGTGGGCGTAGAGCAGGACGGTCGGCGCGCCCTCCGGCCCCGCCTAGTGGGCGATGACGGCGGGTGCGCCGCCCTCGGCGCTGACGATCTCGACGGTGTCGAAGCGCTCGGCGCGGAACAGCTCGGCGACCGCCTCGGCGCTGCGCTGCACCTCGCCCGCGCGGGCCGGGTCGGCGCTGACCGACTCGATCCGCACCAGGTCCTCGAGGTTCTGCCGGATGCCGGGCAGCAGCCCGGTCACCGCGGTCCTGATGTCGTCGATGGCGGTCGTGTCACTCATGACGGCCAACCTATCCGGCGCCGGTGCCGGCAGGTCAGGTGAGTGGGAGGTACGGCGTGAGGTCGGCGCGCTCACCGCTGGCGCGGACCTTGCCGGACCGCTCGGCGTCGGGCCAGGACACGGTGCCGCTGGCCAGGGTGATCCAGGTGACGGCGTCCATCTCGACGACGGCCGGCGGGGTGCCGCGGGTGTGGC
>JAOPXG010000280.1 GCA_025965275.1 Nocardioides sp. | reverse complement strand
TGCGCAGCCGTCCGTCGTCGATCAGCGCCCCGGTCAGGGCACGAGGGTCGGTGGTCGGCAGCACCGACAGCACCCCCTTGGGGAGGCCGGCCTCGTCCATCAGCTTGGCCAGCAGCAGCATGGTGAGCGGGGTTTCCTGCGCCGGCTTGACGATCATCGTGGCGCCCGCGGCCATGGCCGGCCCGATCTTGCGGGTGCCCATCGCGAGCGGGAAGTTCCACGGGGTGATGAAGAGGCAGGGGCCGACCGGCTTCTTGATGGTGAGCAGCCGGCTGCCCCCTGCGGGCGCCTGCATCCAGCGGCCGTGGATGCGGACCGCCTCCTCGGAGTACCAGCGGAAGAACTCCGCGCCGTACCCCACCTCGCCGCGGGCCTCCGCCACGGTCTTGCCCATCTCGAGGCTCATCAGGTGGGCGAACTGGTCGGCGCGCTCGGTGATGAGCCCGAACGCCGTCCGCAGGATCTCGCCGCGCTCGCGCGGCGGGGTCGCGGCCCAGGAGGCCTGGGCGTCGACGGCGGCGTCGAGGGCGTCGACGGCGTCGGCCAGCGAGGCGTCGGCGACGTCGGTCAGCACCGAGCCGTCGGCCGGGTCGATGACGTCGAGCCGGGCGTCACCCTCGGCCTCGCGCCAGGTGCCACCGATGAAGAGACCCCGCTGTCCGGGGCCGAGGAGATCGAGTCCGTTCATGGTGCCAGCCTTGCACTCCCGGACCTTCCGGCAAATCGCTGACAGGTCACCGGGTTCGTGGGATTCTTTCCATGTCGACTTCGGAGGGAGCACCTTGCTGTCGGCATGAACCCCTTGCTGACCCCATGCAGCGAGGGGTTCACCCCTGTGGAGCAGGTTCCGGAGCACCCCCTCGCCCCGGAACCGGCCCACGAAGCAGCGAGGGTCTCGGCATCGCCGAGACCCTCGCGCTTGCCTGGGGGTCCCTCGCTCGGACGGGGCGGGGACCAACAGCCCTTGTGCGCAGGCCCGAACAGGAGTTTTCTCGGATCGAGGCCCGACGTCGCGGCCTCGGCGCAGGAGGTACGGCGATGGCGGACAGAGGCGGCTCCCGGAGAGGATCCGGGCACGATCTGGGGGCGAGCAGCCCGGACCGGATCAGGAACGTGGTGCTGGTCGGCCCGGCCGGGTCCGGCAAGACCACACTGGCCGAGGCGCTGCTCGCCGCCTCGGGCGCGATCACCCGCGCCGGCTCGGTGCGCGACGGCACGACCGTGTGCGACTTCGAGGAGTCCGAGCACGTCCACGGCCGGACCAGCTCGCTCGCCGTCGCGCCGCTGGTGCATGCCGGCGTGAAGGTCAACCTCGTCGACACTCCCGGGTACGCCGACTTCGTGGGCGAGCTGCGCGCCGGGCTGCGGGCCGCCGACTGCGCGCTCTTCGTGGTCGCTGCGAACGAAGGCGTCGACGACGCGACCCGGGCGCTGTGGCGCGAGTGCGCCGCGGTCGGCATGCCCCGCGCGGTCGTCGTCGCGAAGCTCGACCAGGCGCGCGCCGACTACGACGGCGTCCTGCGCCAGGCCCGAGCCGCCTTCGGCGACCGGGTGCTGCCGCTCTACGTGCCCCTCCGCTCCGGGAGCGAGGTCACCGGGCTCATCGGGCTGCTCGCGCCGGGCGCCGAGGCCGAGGCCACCGGCCTGCGCGGGGACCTGATCGAGGCGGTGATCGAGGAGTCCGAGGACGAGACGCTGATGGACCGCTACGTCGGGGGCGAGGAGATCGACGAGGACGTGCTGGTCGCCGACCTCGAGCGGGCGGTCGCGCGAGCGACGTTCTTCCCCGTCGTCCCGGTCTGCTCGACGACCGGGGTCGGCTGCACCGAGCTCCTCGACCTCGCCGTACGCGGCTTCCCCTCCCCGGTCGAGCACCCGTCGCCCGACGTCTTCCGGCCCTCCGGCGCGGAGGCGGCGCCGATCACGGGCGACCCCGACGGTCCGCTCGTCGCGGAGGTCGTGAAGACGACGAGCGATCCCTACGTCGGACGTCTCAGCCTGGTCCGGGTCTTCTCGGGGTCGCTGGTGCCCGACCAGACCCTGCACGTCTCGGGGCACTTCACCTCCTTCTTCGGCACCGGTGCCGGGCACCAGGACCACGACGAGGACGAGCGGATCGGCGCGCTCGCGCACCCCTTCGGGCGGGCCCAGGCCCCGACCGACCGCGTCGTCGCGGGGGACCTGTGCGCGATCGGCCGGCTCACCCGGGCCGAGACCGGCGACACGCTCTCGTCGGTCGAGGAGCCGCGAGTGCTGCGCCCGTGGTCGATGCCCGAGCCGCTGCTGCCGATCGCGATCGTCGCGCACAGCAAGGCCGACGAGGACAAGCTCTCGCAGGCGCTGTCCCGGCTCGGTGCCGAGGACCCGTCCCTGCGGATCGAGAACAACCCCGAGACCCACCAGCTGGTGCTCTGGTGCATGGGCGAGTCGCACGCCGAGGTGACGCTCGAGCGGCTCACCGACCGCTACTCCGTGCACGTCGACCAGGTGCCGTTCGTGGTCTCGCTGCGGGAGACGTTCGCCGCCAGCGCGAAGGGCCTCGGCCGGCACGTGAAGCAGTCAGGTGGGCACGGGCAGTACGCCGTCTGCCACCTGGAGATCGAGCCGCTCGAGGAGGGTGCGGGCTTCGAGTTCGTGGACCAGGTCGTCGGCGGCGCGGTGCCGCGGCAGTTCATCCCGAGCGTCGAGAAGGGCGTGCGCGCCCAGATGGAGCGCGGCTGCCGGCACGGCCATCCGATGGTCGACCTCCGGGTGACCCTCGTCGACGGCAAGGCCCACAGCGTCGACTCGTCGGACATGGCGTTCCAGACCGCGGGCGCGCTCGCACTGCGCGAGGCCGCCGCGGCCACGACGATCACCATGCTCGAGCCGTTCGACACGGTGACCGTCGTGATCCCCGACGAGCTGGTCGGCAGCGTGATGAGCGACCTCTCGGCCCGCCGGGCCCGGCTGCTCGGCACCGACAAGGCGGGCGACGACCGCACCCAGGTGCTCGCCGAGGTGCCGCAGACCGAGCTGGTCCGCTACGCCGTCGACCTGCGCGCCTCGACCCACGGGGCGGGTGTCTTCACCCGCAGCTTCGCCCACTACGAGGCCATGCCGGAGGACGTCGCGCGCGACGTGGTCCCGCGGAGCTAGCGGTTGCTGCGCACCCTCCTCAACCACCGTGGGCGGCCCGCAGGAACGCCTCCAGGATCGGGCCGGCGGTGCCGGAGCCGGACGAGCCCAGGTCGACGAACACCGCCACGGCGAGGTCGCCCTGGGCGGCGATCATCCAGGCGTGGGTGAGGGTCTTGCCGTTCTTCTCGAACTCCGCGGTGCCGGTCTTCGCGATCACCGGAGGCCCGGGCACGTCGAGCAGCCCGACCCCGCTGCCGGACGTCACGACCCCGCGCAGCATCGAGCGCAGGTCGGCGGCCTCCGAGCCGGACAGCGGCTCGGCCTCGTCGGGCACGGAGACGTCGACCGACCGGACCAGGCGCGGGACCACGGTGTGGCCCGCCTGGATGGAGGCGATCGCGGTGGCCATCGCCATCGGCGAGGCGAGCACCTTGCCCTGGCCGATCATGTCGGCCGCCGCCTCGGTCTCGGACGCGGGCGGCTCGACGCTGCCGAAGTAGGCCGGGAAGCCGAGGTCGTGGTCGATGCCGACACCGAGCGACGCCGCGGCTCCGGCCAGCTCGCCGTCGCTGAGCTTGCCCGCCTGGGAGATGACCGCGGTGTTGCACGAGTTGGCGATCGCCGTCCGCAGCGGGATGTCGCCGATCGCGCCGCTCGGGTAGTCGTCGTAGTTCTCGAACCGCTTGCCGTCGACGGTGACCGACGTCGTGCACGGCACCACGGTGTCGGGGGTGAGGCCGGCGCGGAGCAGGGCCAGGCTGCTGATGCTCTTGAACGTCGACCCGGGCGCCAGCTGGCCGTAGGTCGCGATGTTGTAGCCGTTGTTGCCCGGCCCGTTGGCCGCGGCCACGATCGCCCCGGTCGACGGGCGGATCGCGACCAGGGCGCTGGCCGGGCCGATGCCGGCCAGCTCGCTCTCGGCCGCCGACTGGAGCCGCTCGTCCAGGGTCAGCTTCAACGGCGTGCCCTGCTGCGCGTTGACGCGGAACAGCTCGCGCTCGGCACCGTCCGGCGCGACGGCGTTGACCACCGCACCGTCGATGCCCTGCAGCTGGTCGTCGTACCGCGCCTGGAGCCCGGAGAGGCCGGCCGTGTCGCCGATCTGGTACCTGTCCGGGTCGTCCTTGATCATCTCGGCGGTCACCGGGCCGACCGTGCCGAGGATCGGCGCGGCGAACTCGCGGGTCGGCGCCAGGGGCAGGTCGTCCTGGACGGCCAGCGCGCCCTTGATCGACTGGTAGCCGGCGCCGACCGCGGTCGGCACGTCGTCCTTGCGGAAGACGATCGCCTCGACGAACGCCTGGTCGCCGGCGGCCTCCACCTGCTTCACGTACGGCGCGGCGTCGACGTCGACCAGGTCGGCGAGTCGGCGCGCCGACTCGCCGGCCTGCTGCGCCGGCACCTGGGACCGGTCGATCCCGAACCGGACCACCGGTCGCAGGGTCACCAACGGGGTGTCACCCGCGCCCATGATCGGTCCGCGGGCGCCACCGACCGGGGTGACGTCGAGGACGGTGCCCGGGCCGAGCGTGGGCTCCACCAGCTCGCGCGACCACGCCACCTGCCACTCGTCGTCGGCCTCGGTCAGCGCGGCCTCGGTCGTGTAGGTCCACTCGTCGCCCGCGATCGGCCAGGTCCAGCGGATCGTCGCGGTCGCCTTCCCGTCGGTCTCGTCGGCGTCGCCCGCCTCGACGACGGGCTCGACGTCGCCCAGGCCCTCGACGACCTTGGCGTACTCAGCCGTCACGTCGGCCGGCGACTCGTCGACGAAGGCGACGTCGGTGAAGTCACCGGAGACGAGCGCCGTCGTCAGGGAGTCGACCGCGTCGTCGACGTCGGGACCGGTCACCTTCTTCGTGGCGGCGTCGCAGGCGCTGAGGCCTGCGACGGCGAGCACGAACGCGACGGAGACGGCGGCCAGCCGAGGTGCCTGCATGACCTCGGTTCTACCAGCCGCCCCCGACGGGAGCGTTCAGTGCGCGGTCCGTCGGCGGGTCAGGTCCGGGGCGACGAACCGCTCCGTCTCGATCGACGCGTCCAGGTCGGCGTACGCGCGCTGCTGGCTCGCCAGCGCCTCCGCGGACGCCGCGGCCGTGCGCAGCACCCGCGGGGTGGCCCGGGCCGGGGCCCCGGTCAGCAGTGCGCTGACCAGAGGGACGTAGCCGGACGCGTGGCCGAGCCGGTTGGGGTGGTAGCTCTCGCCGATCGGGTCGGAGAGCCCGTTCAGCCACTCGGGTGAGTCGCAGACGGCGTGCCCGACGAAGCGGCTGGTCGGGTTCGCGAAGCCGAAGCCGCGTGCCGAAGCCGCCGCCGCGAGCTTGCCGTTGAGGAGGTCGGCCGTCTGGTTGAGCCGGGTCTCCTCGGCCGGGGAGAAGAAGGTCGCCGCGTTGCAGTCCTCGCCGTTGAACACCCGCGGATAGCCGACCACGACGACGCGGGCGCTCGGCGCCTTCGTGCGGATCGACGAGTACAGGGTCGCCAGCGCCGCGGGCAGGGTGTTGTTGATGTAAGCCTGCGCGGTGTTGATCGCGCCGTCGCAGTTGCTCATCCAACCCGGCTGCGCACACTCGGTGAGGACGCCCGCGAAGCCGGCGTCGTTGCCGCCGACCGAGATCGTCACGTAGCGGGTCGCCGACGACAGCGCGCCGAGCTGGCTGTTGGTGACGTCGGGGATCTTCGCGCCCGAGCAGGCGCGGAAGTTCAGGGCGTAGCCCTTGGCCGCCGCCACCAGGCTCGGGAAGGCGTACGTCGAGCGCTGGCAGCTGGTGCCGTCGTCGATGTAGCTGCGGGTGCCGACGCCGGAGGAGAACGAGTCGCCGAGCGCGACGTACGGCGGGGCCGCGGCATGGGCGGCCGGTGCCACCAGGAGCGGTGCGACGAACGCGGTGGCGACGACGAAGCTGCGCAGCGACACGGTTCCTCCCGAGCGGACGGATCACGCCGCCAGTCGGTGCGACCGCGCTCACACTAGGGAGGAACGGGGTCGCTGACCAGAGGGAGATCCCTCGGGTCGAACCGCCTCAGTGGTCCTTGTGCCGCGGCTTGCGCGCGGGCGCGCCACCACCGTCGGGAGCCAGCTCGATCAGCTTGCCGGAGATCCGGGTGCCCTTGAGCTTGTCCCAGGCACCACCCGGAAGGTCGGCGGGCAGCTCGACGAGCGAGTGGTCGCCGCGGATGTCGATGTGGCCGAAGTCCTGGCGCGAGAGGCCGCCCTCGTTGGCGATGGCGCCGACGATCTGGCGCGGCTCGACCTTGTGGCGCTTGCCCACGGCGATCCGGTACGTCGCCATCGGCACGTCGGTGCGGCCGCGCGGGCGGCGTTCGCCGCGCTCGGGCCGGGAGCCGAACTCCTTGCGCTGCCTGGACCCGCGGTCATCCCCTCGATCGGTGGAGTGCTCGCGCTCCTGGCGCACCGGGCGGACCTCGGTGGCGGGGTCGATGAGCAGCGGGGTGTCCCCCTGCGCGACCACGGCCAGCGCGGCGGCGACGTCGGCCTCGGGCACGTCGTGCTCGCGGACGTAGTGGGCGACGATGTCGCGGAAGCGCTCGATCCGCTCGGTCTGCTCGAGCGCCGCGGTGATGGCGTCGTCGAAGCGGGACAACCGGGTGGCGTTCACGTCGTCGGCCGTCGGCAGCTGCATCAGCGTCAGCGGCTGACGGGTCGCCTTCTCGATGTGCTTGAGGAGGTAGCGCTCGCGCGGCGTCACGAAGGAGATCGCGTCGCCCTTGCGGCCGGCGCGGCCGGTGCGACCGATGCGGTGCACGTAGGACTCGGTGTCGGTCGGGATGTCGTAGTTGACGACGTGGCTGATCCGCTCGACGTCGAGGCCGCGGGCGGCGACGTCGGTGGCGACCAGGATGTCGAGCTTGCCCGACTTCAGCTGGTTGACGGTCCGCTCGCGCTGGGTCTGCTGCACGTCGCCGTTGATCGCCATCGCGGAGAAGCCCCGGGCCCGCAGCTTCTCGGCCAGGGTCTCGGTCTCGTTCTTGGTGCGGACGAAGACGATCATCCCCTCGAAGTTCTCGACCTCGAGGATCCGCGTGAGGGCGTCGACCTTCTGGGGGTAGGACACCATCAGGTAGCGCTGGGTGGTGTTCGCCGACGTCGTCGTCTTGTTCTTGACGGTGATCTCGGCCGGGTCGTTGAGGTACTTCTTCGAGATCCGGCGGATCTGCGCGGGCATGGTCGCCGAGAAGAGCGCGACGTTCTTGTCCGCGGGGGTGTCGGCGAGGATCGTCTCGACGTCGTCGGCGAAGCCCATGTTGAGCATCTCGTCGGCCTCGTCGAGCACCAGGAACCGCAGCTGCGACAGGTCGAGCGTGCCCTTGTCGAGGTGGTCCATGATCCGGCCGGGCGTGCCCACGACGATGTGGACGCCGCGGCGCAGCGCGCTCAGCTGGACGCCGTACCCCTGGCCGCCGTACACGGGGAGCACGTGCACGCCCTTGATGTGGGCGGCGTACTTCTCGAAGGCCTCGCAGACCTGCAGCGCGAGCTCGCGCGTGGGCGCGAGCACCAGTGCCTGCGGGGACTTCTGCGACAGGTCCAGGCGGGAGAGGATCGGCAGCGCGAACGCCGCCGTCTTGCCGGTGCCGGTCTGCGCGAGGCCGACGACGTCGCGGCCGGCCAGCAGCGGCGGGATCGTCGCGGCCTGGATCGGGGAAGGCGTCTCGTAGCCGACGTCGGCCAGCGCCTTCAGCACCTTGTCGTCGAGCCCGAGGGCGGCGAACGTCACCTCGGGGGCGGTCGTCACGTCGTTCTCGTCGTTGCTCACCCGTCAACGGTAGTGCTTGTACGCCTGAGCACCAGATTCGTCGTCGCGGTGCGCTGGGTCACTCGGGGGTCGTCCGGGGGTCACTCGACCGTGACCGACTTCGCCAGGTTGCGCGGCTTGTCGATGTCGTGGCCCAGCTCCAGCGCCGCGTGGTAGGCCAGCAGCTGCAGGGGGATGGTCAGCAGGATCGGGTCGAGCTCGCGCTCGCTGCGGGGCACGTCGACGCGGGTCACGTCCAGACCACCGAGGTCCACGTCCGCGTGGGTGACGACGACGAGCGGCCCCCGGCGCGCGGCGATCTCGTGCAGGGCACCGACGTTGCGGTCGGTGAGCTCGTCGTAGGGCACCACGGCGATCGTCGGCACCTGCTCGGAGATCAGGGCCAACGGACCGTGCTTGAGCTCGGAGGTCTGGTAGGCCTCGGCGTGCCGGTAGGAGATCTCCTTGAACTTCTGCGCGCCCTCGCGCGCGACCGGGAAGCCGCGCACCCGACCCACGAAGAAGAGGCTCTCCGCCTCGGCCAGCCGGCCGGCCAGGTCGGCGAGCGCGTCCTCCTGCGCGAGCACCTGCTCGATCAGCTCCGGCAGCCGGTTCAGGCCGGCGATCAGGCGCCGGCCGTCCGCGATCGACAGGTCCCGCACCCGCCCGAGCTGGAGCGCGAGCAGCGCGAAGCCCAGGAACATGTTGGTCAGCGCCTTGGTCGACGCCACCGCGACCTCGGGCCCCGCGTGCAGGTAGATGCCGCCGTCGCACTCGCGCGCGATCGCGCTGCCGACCACGTTGACCAGCCCGATCACGCGGCCGCCCTTGCGGCGGATCTCCTGGACGGCGAGCAGGGTGTCGATGGTCTCGCCCGACTGGCTGACCGCGACGTAGAGGGTGTCCGGCTCGATGATCGGGTTGCGGTAGCGGAACTCGCTCGCGGCCTCGGCGTCGGCCGGGATGCGGGCGAGCTCCTCGACCAGCGAGGCCCCCATCTGGCCGACGTAGTACGCCGAGCCGCAGCCGAGGATCTTCACCCGGCGGATCGCCCGGGTCTCGCGCGCGTCCATGTTCAGCCCACCGAGGTGGGCCGTGCCGAACCGCTCGTCGAGGCGGCCACGCAGCACCCGCTCGGCCGCGGCCGGCTGCTCGATCATCTCCTTGTGCATGAAGGAGTCGTGGTCACCGGCCTCGTACGAGCCCGGGTCGACGTCGAGGGTCGTCACGTCGCGCGCGGTGCGGGTGAGGTCGAGACGGTACGTCGTGAAGCCGTTCGCCGTCACCGTCGCGATCTCCCCGTCGTCGAGGTGGGCGACGGTCGTCGTGTGGCGGACGATCGCGGCGAGGTCGGACGCGACGTACATCTCCTTCTCCCCGACGCCGATCAGCAGCGGGCTGCCGTTGCGCGCGACCACGATCCGGTCCGGGAAGTCGGCGTGCAGCACGGCCAGCCCGTAGGTGCCCTCGATCGCGGCCAGCGCCTCGCTCACCTTGCCCTCGAGGGTGTCGGCCTCGGAGCGGCCGACGAGGTGGGCGAGCACCTCGGAGTCGGTGTCGCTCACCATGTCGACGCCCTCGTCGGCGAGCCGCTGTCGCAGGGTCGCGGCGTTGTCGATGATCCCGTTGTGCACGATCGCCACGTCCCCCTTGGCGTCGGTGTGCGGGTGCGCGTTGACATCGTTGGCCGGGCCGTGGGTCGCCCAGCGGGTGTGGCCGATGCCGACCTTGCCGGCAAAGCGCTTGGGCAGGCCCTCGGCGAGATCACGCACCCGGCCGGCCCGCTTGGCGACCTTGATGCCACTGCTGCCCAGCACGGCCAGGCCGGCCGAGTCGTAGCCGCGGTGCTCGAGCCGGGTCAGCCCTTCGAGCAGGACGGGCGTCGCCTGCTGGGCGCCGACGTAGCCGACGATTCCGCACATGGTGTTGGTGTCCTTCCATCTCACTGGGTCTCGACACGCCGGTCGCGACCTCGTTCCTCGGTCGCGCGGCTCGCTCGACCACCATCAGCGGATCCGCTGCCGCGTCTCCGCTCAGCCGTAGACGATGCGCCGCAGCTGGCGCTCGCTGAGCTCCGGAGCGGCGACCACGCGGTCGGCCAGCTCCTCGGCGATGCGCGCGAAGATGTCCGGGTTCTTCGCGCCGTAGGTCTTCAGGTGGGCGTGCCGACGCCGGACGTAGTCCTCCACGGGTTCGGCGTGGAACGCGACGACGTCCTCCACCACCCGGGCCGCCTCGGCGGCCGACAGGCCGGTGCTGGTCACGATCCGGTCGACGAGAACCGGGTCCGGAAGTGGGGGCACGACGAGGATCGTGCGCTCAGATCACCGGGATCTGCAACTTCCTGCCCGAATTCGGGCAGGACTGACTGTTTGCCTCGCCGTCGCTCACGTGGCCCGTCGATCGCGCAAGTGGAGCGGAACCACCGCGGCACGCCGCGGCCCGACCCCTCGAGTGGAGGAGATCCGGTCATTTCCGGGGTGTGGTGGCGGGCCGGGTGGGTGTCGGCTACGCTATATGAACGGAAGATGAACGAAAGGCGTCCGATGAACGACTCGAAGATGACCACCGGTCTCGCTCAGACCTGGGTGTCGGTCACCGACCTGCAGGGTCGGACCCACCTCGAGGCCCGCTGGACCGAGACGCCGCACGACCACGCTCCGGTGCACGCGACGACGCACGCCGCCTGACCCCAGCCTCTTCGACGACCCGCCCGGACCGCCGGGCGGGTCGTCCTGCATTTCACGAGGAGTTCATCCTCGGGCGGGAATCAATCGGACCGCGGTCCGGTTACGATGGTCAAAGGTTCAACCACAAACCACGAGGAGCCACGCCATGAACTTCTTCAATCGCAAGTCCGCCGAGCAGTTCGACGCCCCCACCACCGCCGTCGAGGACATCTCCGGCGACTACACGATCGACCCGACGCACACGCGCCTCGGCTTCAGCACCCGCCACGCGATGGTCACCACCGTCCGCGGCCAGTTCACCGACTTCGCGGGCACCGCACACATCGACGCCGCGAACCCCGCCAACTCCTCGGTCTCGCTGACCATCCAGACCGCGAGCATCGACACCGGTGTCGCCGACCGCGACGCCCACCTCCGTTCGGCGGACTTCTTCAACGCCGACGAGAACAAGGAGATCACCTTCTCCTCGACCAAGGTCGAGCGCGACGGCGACGACTGGGTGGTCACCGGCGACCTCACCATCAAGGGCGAGACCAAGCCGGTCACCATCGACTTCGAGTACACCGGCTCGGCCCGGGACCCCTTCGGCAACCTGCGGGTGGGCTTCGAGGGTGGCACCAGCATCAACCGCAAGGACTGGGGCCTCACCTGGAACGCCGCGCTCGAGACCGGCGGCGTGCTCGTCTCCGACAAGATCAAGCTCGAGTTCGACGTCTCGGCGATCCGGAACGCCTGACCCACACCCCGCTGGGCTCACCAGCACGCGCCTCCCGAGCGGGGCCGCCCGAAAATGGGCGGCCCCGTTCGGCATTTCCTGGTCTCATGTGCCGCATGCACGATCAGCTCCAGCTCCCGGCCGGTCTCACCAGCCGCCCGCTCGTGACGGCCGACGCCCGCGCGGTCTACGAGGTCATGGCCGCCCAGGAGCAGCACGACGTCGGCACGATCAGCATCGAGGAGGCCGACATCGTCGCCGACTGGCAGCGTCCGTCGTACGACGTCGGCGCCAGCACCGTCGGGGTCCTCGACGGTGACACCCTGGTCGCCTACGCCGAGCTGATGGGCGGCTCGCGCAGCGACGCGGCCGTCCACCCCGACTACCGCGGCCGCGGCATCGGCACCGCCCTCGCCGGCTGGCTCCAGGCGCGGGCGCGGGCCGCCGGCGCCACCGAGGTCGGCATGCCGGTCCCGCGGGGCTCCGCCGGCGACCGGCTGCTCGCGTCGCTCGGCTACGCCGTGCGCTGGGAGAGCTGGGAGCTCCAGCTCCCCGAGGGCGCCGAGATCCCGGCCCGCGGGCTGCCCGACGGCTACGCGCGGCGCGAGGCGACACCGGACGACTACCCGGCCTGCTGGACCCTCGTCGAGGACGCGTTCCTCGAGTGGTCCGAGCGTGAGCGGGTGTCCTTCGACGACTTCATCGCGACGGTCGTGAAGCGACCGGGCTTCGAGTCCTGGAACCTGCGCGTCGTGACCGATCCGGCCGGCGCCGTCGTCGGCGTGATCCAGGCCTTCCTGGCCGGCGACGAGGGTTACGTGAACAAGCTCGCGACGCGCGCCGACCAACGCGGTCGGGGCATCGCCCAGGCGATGCTCGTCGACGCGTTCGCGGTCGCCCGCGCCCACGGCGCCACCCGGTCGGGTCTCGCGACCGACTCGCGCACGGGCGCCCTCGGCCTCTACGAGAAGGTCGGCATGGTGGTGGCCTCGACCTGGCTGAACCGCGCCGTCCGGCTATAGAACAGGTTCCAGTTCTTCTGGGAGGCTGGGCCCATGGCCCGCACCCAGTTCGTCACCCGCTACGACTTCCGCGCTCCCGGCGCCGACGCCGACACCCGCCAGGAGATCTTCTCCCGCGCGGTCGAGCAGGCGGCGTACGTCGAGAAGCACGGCCAGGGCGCGATCATGGTGTCGGAGCACCACGCCTCCGACGACGGCTACCTGCCCAGCCCGCTGCTGGTCGCCGCCGCCTTCGCCGCGGTCACCTCGACGATCCCGATCACGGTCTCGGCGCTGCTGGTCAACCTCTACGAGCCGGTCCGCCTGGCCGAGGACATCGCGGTGCTCGACCACCTCAGCAAGGGCCGGGTCAGCTACACCTTCGGCCTCGGCTACCGCCCCGTCGAGTACGAGCTCTACGGCCGGTCGTGGGCGACCCGCGGGGCGGACGTCGAGGAGCGGATCGGCCGGGTGCTCGAGATCTGGGCCGGCGGCGAGGTCACGCCGGCGCCGTACTCCCGACCGCACCCGTTCCTCTTCTACGGCGGCGGCTCACCGGCCGCGGCGAGGCGGGCCGCCCGGCTCGGGCTCAACTTCCAGCCGCAGCACGCCGACGCCGCGCTCAAGGACCTCTACGACGAGACCTGCCGCGCCGCGGGACGCGAGCCGGGCTTCGTGATGCAGGCCCCGGGCGGCGGCCCGGCCAACGTCTTCTGCGCCGAGCGGCCCGACGAGTTCTGGGAGCGCTACGGCCACCACCTGCTCGCCGACGCGGTCGCCTACCAGTCCTGGCACGGCGAGGCGGGGTCGTACGTCGTCGACCACTCGACGAGCGTCGAGGAGATGCGGTCCGCCGGGGTGTACGTCGTGCTCACCGCCGACGAGCTGGTGGACGGCTGCCGCTCGGGCGACATCCGGCTGGTCACCAGTCACCCGGCCTGCGGCGGCCTGCCGCCGAAGCCGTCGTGGGAGAGCCTGCGGCTGATCTGCGAGACCGTGATGCCGGCCGTCCGGGGTTAGGGCGGACCGCTCGGTCACCACTGCGCGCGGCAGTTGACGTGCACGGTGTGGTGGGGGTGCGGGACGCGACCCGGGTCGAGGCCGGCAGCTAGGTCCGGACGGTCGTCACGACGGTGGTGACCGACGGCCGGGGTGGTGTCGACGAGAAGCCGAACCGCGGCGCGGGCGTGACCGGTGCGAGCCCGCCGAGGTCGGCGCCGTCGAAGGCCCCCGTCATCGCGGTGACCTGACGGTGGTCGGTCGCGCCGTACCACTCGCGGCGGTCGCCGCCGGCCGTGCCGCGGGTGCGCACCCCGCGCAGCACCACCCGGGCGACCGGGTCGGTCACCGTGCACCAGGCCCGGCTCTCGGCGACGCGCCCCGGCACCAGCCGCAGCAGCCGCCCGAGCGCCGTAGGACCGCCGACGACGAGGTCCATCGACAACGAGGGCGAGCGGACCCGCCACCCGTCGACGGTGACGTCCTCGATCCGCACCTCGTCGAAGGTGTACGTCGCGCGCACGAACTCGGCCACGGCGTCGCTCGGCGCGAGCAGCACCCGGTGGCCGGCGGCGGTCTCGACCATCACGTCGGCGAACGAGCCGAGCGGCGACTCCGCCCACCGGCCGACGACGAGCCGGACCCCGCTGGTGCTGCCGACCCCGGCGATGTGCCCGCGGAAGCGGGACCTCACCGGATGGGCGAACCCGAGATCGACCGCGCGATGACCAGCCGCTGGATCTCGGAGGTGCCCTCGAAGATCGTGTAGATCTTCGCGTCGCGGGCCATCCGCTCGACGGGGTACTCCCGGGTGAAGCCGTTGCCACCGAGGATCTGCATGGCCCGCTCGGTCACCTTCACCGCGGTCTCTCCGGCGAACAGCTTCGACATCGACCCCTCGGCCTTCTCGAACCGCTTGCCCTGCCGCGCCATCCACGCGGCGCGCCACACCAGCAGTCGGGACGCCTCGATCGAGACCGCCATGTCGGCGAGCATGAAGGCGATCGCCTGGTTCTCGATGATCGGCTTGCCGAACTGCTCGCGCGTCTTGGCGTAGTCGAGGGCCACCTCGTAGGCGGCGCGCGCGATGCCGATCGCCTGGGCGCCGACGGCCGGGCGGGTCCGCTCGAAGGTCGCCATCGAGGCGTTGCCGCCGGCCCGGGTGCCCTCCCGGGCCTTGGCCAGACGGGCGTCGAGCTTCTCCTTGCCGCCCAGGAGGCAGCGGCCGGGCACCCGCACCTGGTCGAGCACGACCTCGGCGGTGTGGGAGGCGCGGATGCCGTGCTTGTGGAACTTCTGGCCCTGGCTGAGCCCCTTGGTGCCGGGCGGCACCACGAAGCTGGCCTGGCCGCGGGTGCGCAGCTCGGGGTCGACGACCGCGGTCACGACGTGGATGTCGGCGATGCCGCCGTTGGTCGCCCAGGTCTTCGTGCCGTTGATGACCCACTCGTCGGTGGCCTCGTCGAACGTCGCGCGGGTGCGCATCGCGCCGACGTCGGAGCCGGCGTCGGGCTCCGAGGAGCAGAAGGCGCCGAGCTTGAGGTCGCCGGGGCTGCCGTACATCTGCGGCAGCCATTCGCCGACCTGCTCGTCGGTGCCGTTGGCGCGGACGCCGGCCGCGGCGAGCGAGGTGCCGACGATCGAGAGCCCGATGCCGGCGTCGCCCCAGAAGAGCTCCTCCATGGTGATGGGGAAGCCCAGCCCGGTCTCGTCGAAGGCCTGGGTGGCGATGAAGTCGACGGAGTAGAGCCCGATCTTCGCGGCCTCCTCGAGGATCGGCCAGGGGAACTCCTCCTTCTCGTCCCACTCGGAGGCGGCCGGGCGGATGACCTCGGCAGCGAAGTCGTGCACCCAGGCCTGCAGGTCGAGGTGGTCCTGGTCGAGATCGAAGGAGGGCGTCGTCGGCTCGGTCGTCACGCGCCGACCCTACTGGCGCACCGGCCGCGCCGGGACGCCTACCGGTGGGCGATCGCGGTGAAGGCGTGCGTGGCGGCGTCGACGATCTCGTCGGGGGTCGCCTCGAGGGAACCGTCCAGCCAGCCGGTCACGAGCTGGGCGACGCCCCCGATGAAGACGAGGCCGGCCATCTCCCCCTCGCGTGCGGAGAGCGCCCGCTCGCCGAAGAGCACGGTCGCGTCCTCGGCCGCGAGGTGGGCGAAGAGCCGGAGCAGCTCGCTGCGCCGCGGGCGCAGGGCGTCGAGCGCCGCGGACTCGACGATCGCGACCCGGCCCTTGCGCGGGTCCTCGGTGAGGATCTCGACGAACGCCCCCACCGCGGCCCGGACCCGGGCGGCGGGGTCGCCGCCCGCGGCCTCGACCGCCTCGAGCGCGGCCCGAGCGCGGTGCTCGATCTCGGCGGCGACCCGGTCCATCACCGCGACGAGGGCGGCGTCGAGGTTGGCGAACTCCTGGTAGAAGTAGCGCTCGGTCAGCCCGGCCTCGGCACAGATGCGGGTCATCGTCACCCGCGGGCCACCGTCTCGGCCCCAGACCGCGAGCGCCGCGTCGAGCAGCCGCTCGCGCCGCTCGGCCTGACGCTCGGCCGCGCTCCGGCCGCCGTACCGACCTGCCTTGACCGCCATGGAACCCATGGTCTCACAGCATTGACAGGACACCCTGTCTGAATGACAGTGGGCGGGTGACCATCACCGTCCCCGTCCGGGAGCTGCCCCCGCCGCCCCAGGGCCTCCCGATCATCGGGCGCAGCCTCGAGTACGCGCGCGACCCGGTCGCGCTCTTCCACAAGCAGTGGGACACGTACGGCGCGGTGTCGCCGATGAGCATGGTCGGCACGGACCGGTGGGCGATGCTGCTCGGCCCGGACGCCTGCGAGGTGGCGCTGCGCAACGCCGACAAGGCCTTCGCGAACGGGCCGGCGTGGACCTTCCTGGTCGGCCCGTTCTTCGGCCGCGGCCTGATGTTCCTCGACTTCGAGGAGCACCACCTGCACCGGCGGATCATGCAGCAGGCGTTCACCCGCGACCGGCTCGAGGCCTACACGACGGGCATGCACACGGCGATCACCGCCGGGCTCCAGGACTGGCAGCCGGCCGGCGGGTTCCAGGCCTACTGGGCGCTGAAGCAGCTCACCCTCGACATCGCGACCCAGACCTTCATGGGCGGCGCGGAGCACACCTCCCCCGACGAGATGGCGCGCGTCAACAAGGCGTTCATCGCGTGCGTCCAGGCCGCCGCGGCGATCGTGCGCCACGACGTGCCGTTCACCCGCTGGCACCGCGGGATGAAGGGGCGCCGGCTGCTCGAGGAGTTCGTGCGCGGCTACCTGCCGTCGCGCCGGGCCGACGCGACCGACGACCTGCTGTCGGTGCTGTGCCACATCGAGTCCGACGACGGCGAGCGGTTCAGCGACGACGACGTCGTCAACCACATGATCTTCCTGATGATGGCGGCGCACGACACCTCGACGTACACGCTCTCGACGATGCTGCAGTACCTCGGCCAGCACCCGCAGTGGCAGGAGCGCTGCCGCGCCGAGTCCGCCGAGCTCGACGCGCGGCTCGACGGCGACCCGGAGCTCGCCGACCTCGAGGGCCTCGCGTCGCTCGACCTCGTGATGAAGGAGTGTCTGCGGCTGCGGGCACCGGTGCCGGTCGTGCTGCGCCAGACCGTGAAGGACACCGTGGTCCTCGGCACCCGCCTGCCGGCGGGGACGTACGTCGTGGTCGCGCCGCAGTTCAGCCACCTGATGCCGGAGTACTGGACCGACCCCGGCACGTTCGACCCCGAGCGGTTCGACGCCGACCGACGCGAGGACAAGTCGCACCGCTACGCGTGGGAGCCCTTCGGCGGCGGCGTGCACAAGTGCCTCGGCATGCACTTCGCCGGCGCCGAGGTGAAGGCCTTCATGCACCACGTCCTGCGCGACTTCACCTGGTCGGTGGACCCGTCGTACGTCGCCCCGCTCAACAACCACTCGCTGCCGTTCCCCAAGGACGGCCAGCCGATCGACCTGCGTCGTCGCTGACCGTCCCCGGGTCGCTCAGGCGGGGATCGGCGCGTGCGGGTCGAGCTCGGCCCCGACGCCGGGGTCGCCGGCGTCGACGTGGTAGTCCTGCGGCCGGGTCTGGTCGACACCCTCGTCGACCTTCAGCGCACGGAACACCACGGTCAGCACGACCGCGACGAGCAGGTTGAGCAGGAACGCGACCAGCGCGATGTAGACCTTCGTCTCCGTGCCCGGGAACGCCACCAGCGGCCCGCCGAAGTGCGCCTGGACGGGCGAGGCGACGCCGTACGCCAGCCAGGTGCCGTAGAGCATCCCGACCGCCCAGCCGGCCATCAGCGCCCAGCGGTGCATCCAGCGCGTGTAGAGGCCGATGACGATCGCCGGCATCGTCTGCAGGATCCACACGCCGCCGAGCAGCTGGAGGTTGATCGCGAAGTCCTTCGACAGCGCGAGCACGAAGATCAGCGCACCGAACTTCACCACCAGCGAGACCAGCTTGGCCTGCGTGGACTCCTGCTTGGGCGTCGCGTCGCGGTTGATGAACGCCCTGTAGATGTTGCGGGTCCACAGGTTGGCGGCCGCGATCGACATGATCGCCGCCGGCACCAGGGCGCCGATCACGATCGCCGCGAACGCGACGCCCGCGAACCACGGTGAGAACTCGTTCTCGAACAGCTGCGGCACCGACTGCTGCGGGTTCGCGACCTTCACCCCGGCCGCGATCGCGACGAAGCCGAGCAGGGCGAGCAGCCCCAGGAGGAAGGAGTACGCCGGCAGCAGCGCGGCGTTGCGCCGGATCACGGAGCGGCTCCGCGTCGAGAGGACACCGGTCACCGAGTGCGGGTACATGAAGAGCGCCAGCGCGGAACCGAGCGCGAGCGAGCCGTAGGCCCACTGCGACGCCGCCGGCGGGATCATCGCCCGGGGTGTCGCCTCGCCGGCCGCGATGGCGTCGGCGTTGTCCTTGTTGAAGGCGCTGAAGCTGTCGTTGGTAGCGGAGAAGATGTGGTCCCACCCGCCGAGCTGCGAGGGCAGGTAGATCACCGCGACGATGATGACGACGTAGATCAGCGTGTCCTTGACGAACGCGATCAGCGCCGGGGCGCGCAGCCCGCTGGAGTACGTGTAGGCCGCGAGCACCACGAACGCGATGAACAGCGGGATGTCCTTGACGACCCAGTTGTTGCTGTTGGTGCCGATGCCCATGACCTCGAGCACCACCTGCATGCCGACCAGCTGCAGCGCGATGTACGGCATCGTCGCCAGGATCCCGGTCACGGCCACGGCGAGCGCGAGCGGTCGGCTGTCGTAGCGGCCCGCGACGAAGTCGGCCGGCGTGACGTAGCCGTGCCGGTGGCTCACCGACCACAGCCGCGGCAGGAACAGGAAGATCAGCGGGTAGACCACGATCGTGTACGGCACCGCGAAGAAGCCGACCGCGCTGCCGGCGTACAACGTCGCGGGCACCGCGATGAACGTGTACGCCGTGTAGATGTCGCCGCCGATCAGGAACCAGGCGATGAAGGTGCCGAAGCCGCGACCGCCGAGGCCCCACTCGTCGAGGCTGTCGAGCGACTTGACCCGCCGCCACCGAGCGGCCGCGAAGCCGAGGACCGTGACGAGGAGGAACAGGAAGATGAAGACACTGAAGACGACCGCGTTGACCCCGCTCACAGGTCATCACCGGCCTTCCGGTGGGTGCCGGTCCCGTCCGGGACGGGCGGGAGGCCGTGCCTCACGCGGGCGGCGCGGTCCACGTGCTGGCCCACGAGGTACGCCGAGACCGTCAGCACCACCGTCCCGATGATCAGCGCGAACTGGAACCAGAAGAAGAACGGGAAGCCGACGAACGTCGGGTCCGTCCGGTCGTAGATCGGCACCCACAGGGGCACCACCACCGCCGGGGCCAGAAGGACGACCATCAGGATCCAGAGACCCCG
This sequence comes from Nocardioides sp., assembly GCA_025965275.1. Taxonomy (GTDB): domain Bacteria; phylum Actinomycetota; class Actinomycetes; order Propionibacteriales; family Nocardioidaceae; genus Nocardioides. The sequence continues at coordinate 1,575 of JAOPXG010000280.1, read as the reverse complement.
GGACGACCTGGGCCCAGGACGTCGAGACGTGTCGGACATGAGCACCTCCGTGTCGGGGCCCTCCGAGTCGGGCCACACCTGGTGACCCTAGTCACATCGCGCAGACGCTCCTAGTGTCACGCCGGGGGAACCCGACCTGAGCCGCTACGTCGACCAGATCCGGCAGCGTCGGGGCACCGGTGAGTGGCCGGTCAACCGGGCGGTCGCCCGTCGGCCTGCTTCACGTGGATGCACGAGCTGCTGAAATAGCCTCGCCGGGCGGGCGCTCCTGTCAGACGCGATCCGCCCGGCGGGGGGTCATGGAATGCCTGAGCCCGCCCCGTAGGCCGGGACGGGCTCAGGACATGGGCAGTGACCTCGTCAGAGCTTCTGTCGACTCGTTCGGTCGTTGACGCAGAGCAATGTCAGTTGCACCTTGTCGTTGCCTCCACCGTCGTTGCCGAACCAGAACACCCGCGTCTTGATACGCGGCTCCTGACCGAGGTACCACACGTGGGCGTGGTCCTGGATGTAGAACCCTCCGACGAGACCCTTGCTGTGGTCGTCGCAGGACAACTGCTCATCGGCCTGCTTCGAGTGGCTCGTGCTGCGCAGCACGCCCGCCGTCTTGTTCGGCGTCCAACGGTATTGGACGTCGTGGCGGTGTGCGGGGCCCGAACTCGCGCCGCTCGTCTTCTGCGTCAGGCAACTGACGTAGAACTGGGCGTTGGGCGCGTCCGCGTCGAGGTCGTACCACCACTGCCAGGCGTGCGGGGTGGCCTGCTCCGGCCAGCTGCCCCAGAGGTAGGCCGTCGCGGTGCCGAAGTCAAAGCCCGGCGCCACCTCAACTGTTCCGTCGGGGCACGAGCCCGCCCAGCTGTAGTTGTGGCTCCCGGCCTGCGTCTGCGGCTGAACGCCCGACACGTAGCGAGTAATGGTGATGTCGTGGGTGTGGTTGTACGCCTGCTCGGTCTTGCCGCCGAGGCAGGTGATCCACAACTTCACCTGGGCGCGGCCGTAGTTGTCGTTCATGAAACGGAAGTGCCAGTCACGCTTGTTCGAGTCGGAGTAGGACGCATAGAAGCGCACCTGCTTCGGGTCTCCCACAACCGGGTCACCCCAGTCGTCAGTGTCATCATCGACCTTGTCGATCTTCCACATGCCGTCCATGACGTAGTCGTTGTCGTTGCACTTGAGGACGACATCGTTCGACTGGTTGTCAGGGTACTCGCCGTCGAGTGCGACGTACTTCTCGACCTTGTACATGCGCAGGTCGTGCGGGCGGGCGCTTCCGGCGTCTGCGGGCGCCATGGTCGAGGCGACGAGGACGAGCGGAGCAACGAGCGCGGCGGCCGCAGCCGCCGCAAGTGTGCGATACCGGGTATGAACCGTCATGACGACGATCTCCTTGCGTGACAGGAAATAGGGCGTGAGCACGTCTCCCCGAGAACGTTCCTCCGGCCCCCCCAGCCCGGTTATGTCACAGGCTAAGTCGGTCTCTTGACAGCGAGAAACTGGTCTATCGCAGTGGTCTACGACCCCGGACTAGCCACCTGATCTGGACCACTGCCCGGCCCGTGAGCCTCTCCGACGGCG
>JAOPXG010000276.1 GCA_025965275.1 Nocardioides sp. | reverse complement strand
CGGTGTGGAAGCGGGCCTTGCGGCCGACGTCCAACACCTCGGAGGGTCCGCCGAGGACGGCGGGGATGACACCTGCTTCGCAGGCCAGGCGGCGGGCGAGTCCGGGGGAGATGCGCTCCCCGGTGTCGAGGCTGGCGGCCTCGAGCCCGCCGGTGAGGGTGTCGAGTCCCATGGTCACGACCACGGTGGCGGTCAGACCGCCACTGTGGGGGAGCTGGTCGACCGGATAGCGCTGGATGTACTCGGCGAACGCGCGACCCATCCGCTCCGGACCCGGTCGCCGTTCACCCAACGGACCCTGGGCGGCTTGGTGTTTGGGTGCGGCGATCGCGAGGAGCGCTTTCCGCAGCATGGCGCCGGTCAGCGCGTCGAGGGTGAACCGGCCGTGGACCTTGCCGTGGCCGTCCTCGGCCATGGTGAACCGCAACGACTCCTGTGCCTCACGCTCTTCGCGTTCGAGGAGCTTGGCTTCGCGGGCGTCGGCCTCCTCGGGGGCGATGACCTCGAACAGGCGTCGTCCGAGGATCCGCAGCGCCTTGGCGTCGTGCTGGGCGGCCTTGTCGATCAGGAACTGTTCGGCCTGCTCGACCAGGGCCTGGTCGAGGTCGGCGGGCAGCTGCTCGACGGCGTGCACGATGGCCTGTGCCTGCTCGACGACCAGGTCACCGGCGGCGAGCGCGACTCGTACCGGCTCATGACCGGCGGCCAACGAGGTGGCGAGGTGCAGCTGTCGGAACGCGTCACGCCGGGTCTGGTTGGTGGCGTGCGCCCACCAGATCGCGGTCGAGGTTGCACCGGATGCCTCGGCCACTGCGGCGTCGTCGGCGTGGGCGGCGACGCGGAGCTCGAGCTCGGTGATGCTGGCCTTCAGCCTCGCGAGCGAGGTCACCGTGGCGGCGGTTTCGTCGCGGTCCATCGACCACACACTGACGTCGGCGAGGTCTGCGACCTGCTCGCGCATCGCCACGACGGCACGGGAGATCACGTGTCGTGGTGGGGTGTGCGTGCTGGTCGCCATAGGGATCACTCAAGCAGGGACCACCGACATTGAGGCCCTGATTTCCTGTGGGTAACCGGGGTCTGGGGTAACGGTCTGATAACAGAGTTTCGCCTTTGTCCACAGGGGTTTCGAGACAGGACCTCGTCCTTCCTCGACCACCGTGCCAGCGGGAGTCCTCGGGTCTCCTGCGGTTCGGTGTCTGCCAACCAGGAACGATGTCGGCGTAGGGCCCTGCGAGCTGGTCGGTCTGCAAGGTTCCCTCAAGTTCGGTGCGGCGCGCCGGTGCGCGCCACACACCGTGACAACATCGAAGAAGGGCTAGCAACCCGCATCACGAGAAGTCTGGGGGGCTCGATGCGAACAGTTCTGCACGCCATCGCCATGTCGCTGGTCGTGCTGACCGCCACGGTCGCCACGCTGATGCAGGTCAGCGACGTGGACCGCGCAGTCAGCCACCTGAACAACGACGAGCAGAGGGTGATCCAGCCGGTGGACAGCACCACGTCCGGACGCTGACCGACGTACGGCGCGTTCGGAACAGCGCCGTACCGTCGGGGACATGAGCGCTCACCCGATCATCGCCCTGCTGGGCACCGGCACCATGGGTGCCGGCATGGCCCGCAACATCGCCGCCGCCGGGCTGCCGTTGCGCGTCTGGAACCGCACACCCGAGAAGGCCCGGCCGCTGGCCGACGTGGCCACCGTGGCGGGGACGGTTGCCGAGGCCGTCGACGGGGCCGACGTCGTCGTCACGATGCTGTACGACGAACAGGCGGTGGACGAGGCCCTGGCCCACGCCGGCGGCGCGCTGGCGAAGGGCACCCTGTGGATCCAGTCGTCGACCGTGGGCGTCGAGGGAGCCGACCGGCTGGCCGAGCTGGCGCGCCGGCTGGAGCTGGTCTACGTCGACGCCCCGGTGCTCGGCACCAAGAAGCCGGCGGACGACGGTGCGCTGGTCGTGCTCGCGTCCGGGCCGGACGAGACGCGCGCGACGGCCCAGCCGGTGTTCGACGCGATCGGCAGCCGGACCATCTGGGTGGGCGAGGCTGGTACGGCGTCCCGGCTCAAGCTGGTGGCCAACGCCTGGGTGTTCACCGTCGTGGAGGGCGTCGCGGAGTCACTGACTCTTGCGCGCGACCTCGGCGTCGACCCGCGGCTCTTCCTCGATGCCGTGAAGGGCGGCGCGCTCGACGCGCCGTACGTCCAGCTCAAGGGCGCGGCGATGCTCGACGACGATCTCGCACCGGCCTTCCGGCTGGCGGGCGCTCTCAAGGACGTCGACCTGATCCTGGCTGCGGCAGAGGGTGCCGGCGTCGACCTCGGCCTGATGCCTGGCATCCGTGAGCACTTCGCCCGGGCGGTCGACGCGGGCTACGGCGACCTCGACATGGCGGCCACCTACCGCACGCACTGAGGGTCTCGGCCTCAGAGAGACGTCATCACGCCGACCGACTCCGGCGTGAAGTGCGGGAAGACCGCCGCGGTCGAGGCGCCGAAGCGAGCCGACACGATCTCGGCCAGCACGCTTCGGTAGTCGGTCGTCACCAGCAGGTCGGAGTCGTCGTCCTCGGTCAGCGGCGTCCACGTGCCGTAGTAGCGGCCGCCCCTGACGCCTGCGCCGGCGACGAACATGACGTTGCCGTAGCCGTGGTCGAGACCGTTGCTCGCGTTCTCGACGACCCGCCGGCCGAACTCGCTGATCGTCACGAGGGTGACCTTCGCGGCCTGGGTGCCGAGGTCGCCGAAGAACGCGGCGATCGAGCCGGCGAGGTCCTGGGCGTTGTCGGACATCCAGCCGTTCTGGACCGAGCCCATGTCGGAGTGCATGTCCCAGTTGCCCTGGTCGACCGTGATCACCTCGACACCGATGTCGCCGCGGATGACTCGGGCGACCTCCGAGAGCGCCCGGCCCAGGTCGGAGTCGGGGTAGTCGTCGGCGCTGCTCGTCGTCTCGCGCACCGGCTCGAAGTCGTCGACCGCGTCGAACGTCGCGCGCATGGCCTTGCCGAGCGGGCTCGGGTCGTCGTCCCACAGGGTGTGCAGCGACGCGCGTCGGCCGCCGTTGTCCCACTTGTCCTCGCCCGGGATCGCGACGGAGTCGACACCGTCCGTCGACATCACCGCCTGCGGTCCGTAGAGCGAGGTCGGCACGATGCCGTCGCCGACGCTGATCGCCTGCAGCGGCGACGTCACCGAGTCGGTGCCGATCAGCCGGTTGAGCCAGCCGCTTCGCACGTCGGACCCGGGGTCGGCGTCCTCGACCTCCTCCATCGCGGAGAAGTGCGAGCGGTTCGGCGCCGGCAGCCCGGTCGCCTGCACGGCGGCCAGCCTGCCGGCGGTCCACAACGGCAGCAGCGGCGCCAGCTGGGGGTGCAGACCGAACATGGCGTCCTTGGCCAGGAGCTGGTCGGACGGTACGGCGATCCGCGGCCGGGCGCTGTAGTACACAGGGTCGGCGTGCGGCACCACGAGCGACAGCCCGTCGGCCGCGCCCCGCAGGGAGAGCACGACGAGCACCGACGGTGCGGGCGACATGGCCGCAGCCGAGGTGGTGATGGCGGCGGAGCCGACGATCGTGGTCGCGCCCGCGAGCGCGACGGCACCGGTGAACAGGCCACGGCGCGAGACCGCGGCGAACTCGGAGCAGCAGGGCTGGGTGCGAGGAGTCATCGGGCTCACCGGGTCAGGAAGGCGGGGGAGTCGAGGAAGGTGCCGAGCAGGCGGTGCATGTTCCACTTCAGCACGCCGTGGTCCTTGGTGATCCGCTCGTGCGGCTCGACCTCGAGCGCCTGGCAGCAGGCCTTCAGCAGCGCGCCGGTCGAGCGGCGGTGCAGGATCACCTGGGACATGTGGTCGACCAGCATGTCGAACCGGATCGGGAGCTTCGGCGCCCACCAGGTCGGTGGGTGGTAGGTCGCGCCCTTCGTGGGCCACCACGCGCCGCCCATGTCGAGGTGCACCGACATCGAGGCGACCAGCCGCGCGGGCGACGCCCACGAGTCGTTGTCGATCGGCTGGCCGTCAGGACGCGGCCAGCTGAACGGCATGATGCCCAGGCTCGAGACCTGCCAGAGCATCTGGTTGGCGGCGTACCCCTCGCCGGCGGCGGTCTTCGGCGGCTTGCTGACGCGCACGTCGAGGGCGCGGTAGGTCGCGACGACGTCCTCGCCGGGGTCGCGCACCTTGGCTCCCACCGACTGCTTGAACTCGGCGGAGTCGATCAGCGCGCGCAGCACTGGGGCGATCCGGGTGTCGTGGTCGAGGTAGACGTCGGCCAGGTGGTCGACCAGCGACTGGGGCGGGTCGTCGCGGACGAACTTGACCGCGAGCTTGCGGGCGACCCGCGTGGCCGTCGCCCGGTGCTGGGCGAGGTAGGTCAGGTAGGCACGGGTGACGTCGCGGCCGTCTGCGTCGGCGTTGGGGTGCGAGAACCCCATGACGGTCACGGGACCCCTGGCGTGGATCTTGGGCTTGTACTGCGCGACGAAGGTGTTCCACATGTCGACGGTCCACCCGGTGAGGATCCGGGCCGAGCTCTTGACGTCGTCCTCGCCGTAGCTGCCGCGGCCGACGGTGTGCAGCTCGAGCAGCTCACGGCCGAGGTTCTCGTTCGGGTGCTGGGCGGTCGAGCTGACGTTGTCGAGGCTGATCAACAGCGCCGGGTGGGTGGCGACCGCGTGCAGGAGGTCGTCGAAGCGGCCGAGCGCGTTCGCGCGGATCGTGTGGCCGAAGTCGGCGCGCCAGGTGAACTGCGCGTCGCCGTTGACCGGGACGTTGAAGTGGTGCTCCCAGAGCTCGGTCATCACCTCCAGGACCTGGCGGCTCGACCGGATCCGGCGCATCAGGACCCAGCGCTGGTAGTCGGCCATGACCTCCCACCCGCCCTCGATCTCCTCGACGTTGCGCTTCCAGAGCTGGGTGGGCCCCAGGTCCAGGCTCGGCCACCACGTGTCGACCGCGTCGCCGCCCGCGTCGGGCACCGACGCCGGGTCGAGCTGCTGGGCGAACCACGCCCGGGCGCCACCGGCCCGGCGCACCTGCTCGGCGAGGGCCGGGGTGACGCCGTACGAGAACCGGCCGACGAGGTGCCGGCCGGCCGTCGACAGCAGGCGGTCACCCCGGTAGTGGGCGGGGGAGTACGACGTCGCGGCGGCCGCGGGACCGGCGAGGGTCACGGCGGTGCCGGTGGCCGCCGCGCCACCGAGGACGGTGCGGCGGGACGCGCGAGCGGTGCTGACGGGCATGCGGGCGGCTCTCCGAGTCGTCGCGGTACCCAGTGGCTTCCCGAGAAGGAAGGGGTGGCCCGCGGTCGCGGCCAGCCTATGCGGACCTGCCGTGCAGGAGCGGGACATTCGCCGAATCCCATGTGTGGGCGCGTCCCGGTACAGTTCGGGAGACCAATCCCGCACCGTGAGGACTCGACGCTCCGCCCATGGACGGCTCTCAAAGTCCCCCGCTCTCCCCGCCTGACCTGCTCGGCCGAGGAGAGCACCGATGACCGCGTGGCTGCTGCTGGCGGCAGCGCTGCTCCTGATCCTCGCCTGCGGCGTGTTCGTCGCGGCCGAGTTCTCCGTCGTCACCGTCGACCGCAACAAGGTCGAGCAGGCCGCCGCCGCGGGTGACGCCGGCGCGCGCGGCGTCCAGGAGGCCCTGCGCACGCTCTCCACCCAGCTCTCCGGAGCGCAGGTCGGCATCACCATCACCAACCTGGCGATCGGCTACCTGGCCGAGCCGGCGATCTCCGACCTCATCGACGGCCCGCTCGGGAGCGCCGGTGTGCCCGCGGGCGCGATCACCCCGGTCGCGGTCGGCATCGGCCTGACCATCGGCACCATCCTCACAATGATCTTCGGCGAGCTCGTCCCGAAGAACCTCGCCCTGGCCAAGCCGATGGAGGTCGCCCGGGCCACGCAGCGCTTCCAGCGGACGTTCACGGCCGTCAACCGGGTGCCGATCCGGTTCCTCAACGGGTCGGCGAACGCCGCCGTACGACGCCTGGGCATCGAGCCGCAGGAGGAGCTGCGCTCGGCGCGGAGCTCCACCGAGCTCGCGTCCCTCATCCAGCGCTCGGCGCACCTCGGCACGCTCGACGTCGAGACCGCCGAGCTGATGGAGCGGTCCGTGGAGTTCGGCTCCCGGACGGCCGGCGAGATCATGACGCCGCGCGTCCGGTGCAACACCCTCGACGTCAACGACCGGGCGAGCGCCGTGATCGAGCGGACCCGCGAGACCGGCAACTCCCGTTTCCCCGTGCTCGACGACGGCGAGAACGTCGTCGGCACGGTGCACGTCAAGCACGCGGTCGCGCTGCCGGTCTCGGAGCGCTCGACCACCAAGGTCAAGCACCTGATGGCCAAGCCCATCGTCGTGCCCGACTCACTGCGCCTCGACCCGCTGCTGGCGCTGCTGCGCACCGACGGCTTCCAGCTGGCCGTCGTGATGGACGAGTACGGCGGGTTCGCGGGCATCGTGACGCTCGAGGACGTCGTCGAGGAGATCGTCGGCGACATCGCCGACGAGCACGACCGGCTGAGCACCAACGCCCGGCTGCAGCGCGACGGCACCTGGTCGTTGTCGGGCATGCTGCGCCCCGACGAGGTCGAGGACATCACCGGGATCGAGCTGCCCGATCACGAGGACTACGACACGATCGCGGGCCTGGTGCTCCAGGCGCTCGGCAAGATCCCGGTGGTCGGCGACCTCGCGGAGGTCTCCGTGCCGGACCGCTCCGATCCGGACGAGCCGCGCGAGCAGCTGGCCGTCCTCACCGTCGACCGGATGGACGGGCTGCGCATCGACCGGCTCACCCTGCGCCTGCTCGACGGCACCGACGCGTCCGACGACACGTCGGAGTCCCACGACACGGGGGAGGAGCGATGAACAGCGGCACCGCGATCGCGCTCGCGATCCTGCTCCTGCTCGGCAACGCGTTCTTCGTCGCCGCGGAGTTCGCCCTCGTCTCGGCTCGTCGTACCCAGATTGAGCCGCGCGCCGAGGCCGGGTCCCGGATGGCGAAGACCACGATCAAGGCGATGGAGAACATCTCCCTGGTCATCGGTGTCAACCAGCTGGGCATCACGGTCTGCTCGCTGGTGCTCGGTGCCGTCGGCGAGCCCGCGGTGGCCCACCTGGTCGAGCCGGTCCTGCACGCCCTCCACCTCCCCGAGGGGGCGCTCCACCCCGTCTCGTTCGTGATCGCGCTCGCGGTGGTGGTCTACCTGCACGTGGTGCTGGGCGAGATGATCCCGAAGAACCTCGCGCTCGCCGGACCCGACCGCGCCGCCCTGCTGCTGGGTCCGCCGATCTGGGCCATCGTCACCGTGCTGCGCCCGGTCGTGGTCGTGATCAACGCGATCGCGTCGGTCGTGCTCCGCCTGCTCGGCGCCAAGCTGACCGACGAGGTCAGCTCGACCTTCACCCGCGAGGAGGTCGCCGCGCTGGTCGAGGAGTCGCGGGGCGAGGGCCTGCTCGAGGCCGACGAGTACGACCGCCTGGCCGGCGCCCTCGGTTTCACCGAGAAGACCGTCACCGCCGTCCTGATGCCGCCCGACACCCTCACCACGGTGCGCCGCGGGTCGAGCGGGGCCGATGTCGAGGCGCTGTGCGCCGCGACCGGCTTCAGCCGCTTCCCGGTGGTCGACGACGACGGGGAGCTGCTCGGCTACCTGCACATCAAGGACGTGCTCGAGCCGGACGAGGAACGCCGCGAGCGACCCGTCGACGACAAGTGGATCCGGCCGTTCGCGCCGGTCACCGCCGACGAGCCGCTGCACGACGCGCTCGAGACGCTCCAGCGGCGCGGCGCCCACATGGCGCGGGTGGTCGACGACGCGGGGGTCACGCTCGGGCTGGTCACCCTGGAGGACGTCATCGAGGAGCTGGTCGGCGAGATCCGCGACGCGGCACACCTCGAGGACTCGGTCTGAGGTCGACCGGCCGATATGGTGTCCCCGGCAAGAGCCCCGGGACATCATCGAAGTGCAGGGAATCAGTGGCGGACGACTCGACGCGCAATCGCGTGTGGACGGTGCCCAACCTGCTCAGCATGATCCGGCTGGCCGGGGTGCCCGTCTTCCTCTGGCTGATCCTCGGGCCCGAGGCCGACGGCTGGGCGCTGGTCCTGCTCATGGTCTCGGGCGTCACCGACTTCCTCGACGGTTACCTGGCCCGCAAGCTCGGCCAGACGTCCACCCTCGGCCAGATCCTCGACCCGGTCGCCGACCGGCTCTACATCCTGGCCGTCGTCGTCGGGCTGGCGCTGCGCGAGGTCATCCCGTGGTGGGTGGCGGTCTCCCTGCCGCTGCGCGACCTGCTGCTGTGGGGGCTGGTCCCGCTGTTGCGCACCCGCGGCTACAGCGCGCTCCCGGTGCACTTCCTCGGCAAGGCCGCGACCTTCAACCTCCTCTACGCCTTCCCGCTGCTGCTCCTCGGCGACGGCGACGGCACGGTGGCGACCCTGGCCAACGTCTTCGGCTGGGCGTTCGCGATCTGGGGCATCGGCCTCTACTGGTGGGCGGGCATCCTCTACGCCTGGCAGGTGCGGACTCTGCTCGCCACCACCGAACGACGGGCAGCGGTCACCGATGTCTGAGCCCACGCTGGGGCAGGTCCGGCAGCACGACCGGGTCAGCACGCCGCTGCTCACCCTGATCACCCAGCAGTCGCTGGACGAGGACTACCTCCACGTCGCGGAGCGCAAGGCCGCCGAGCGCGCGGCCGCCGGCGGCGACGGCCCGCGCCGCAGCCGGCCCCACCGGACGGCGGCGGTCGTGGTCGCGGCGTTCGGCCTCCTGGTGACCGTGGCGGCGCTCCAGACGTCCGCCCGCGCCGGTGTGGACGACGCGGGCCGGGCGAGCCTGGTCAGCCGGATCGACGAGGGTCGCGCCGGCGTCGCCGAGCTCCAGCGCCAGATCGTGAAGCTGCGTGAGCTCAACGTCGGGCTCCAGGACAACCTCGACGAGGTGACGACCACCGAGCAGGCCGCCCAGAACCGGAACGTGCGGCTCGGTGCCGTGAGCGGCTTCCGGGCCGTCACCGGTCCCGGCGTCCGGGTCACCGTCGACGACGACCCGAGCGGCATCCCGGGCGGCGAGGTCAAGGACACCGACCTCCGGCTGCTGGTCAACGGGCTGTGGCGCGCCGGCGCCGAGGCGATCTCGATCAACGGCATGCGGCTCACCGCGCGCTCGGCGATCCGCAACTCCGGGATCGTCGTCCGGGTGAACTTCCAGGCGCTGTCGCCGCCGTACGTCGTCTCGGCGATCGGCGACAAGGACACCCTGCAGGGCAAGCTCCTCGACACGGCGAGCGGCCGGCAGTTCTTCGACCTCCCCAACCAGGTCGGGATCGTGGTCGACATGGACAATGTGGACCAGCTGTCCCTCCCGGCCGCGCCGAGCAAGCTCCTGCGGCTCCGCTCAGCGGTCCAGGGCACGGCCCAACAGAAGCTGAACCAGCCGCAGAAGGAGACAGAGCCGTGATCGCCGCACTCGGGCTGCTGGTCGGGATCGTCCTGGGCGTCGTGTTCCAGCCCGACGTACCCCTGGGCCTCGAGCCCTACCTCCCGATCGCGGTCGTGGCTGCCCTCGACGCCGTGTTCGGTGGCCTGCGCGCCTACCTCGACGGGATCTTCGACGACAAGGTCTTCGTGGTCTCGTTCGTCAGCAACGTCGTGATCGCGGCCGGCATCGTCTATCTCGGCGACAAGCTCGGCGTCGGCGGGCAGCTGTCGACCGGCGTGATCGTCGTCCTCGGCATCCGGATCTTCTCCAACGTCGCCGCGATCCGGAGACACTTGTTCCATGCCTGACGACCTCGAGGACGACCATGGCGCCGAGCCGACGCCCGACCGGCAGCCGTCGGGGCGGGACCGCCTGCGCCGCGCGCTCCTGCAGCCGTCGCGCGGCCAGCTCGTGGTCGCCGTGCTGCTCGCGCTGGTCGGCTACGCCTCGATCACCCAGGTGCGCTTCAACGAGGTCGACAACACCTACGGCAGCCTGCGCGAGCAGGACCTGATCGACGTGCTCAACGGGCTGGCCGGGACCACGCAGCGCGCCGAGGCCGAGATCGCCCGGCTCCAGCGCACCCGCGACGACCTGCAGTCGAGCACCGGTGCCCGCGAGGCGGCCCTCGCCCAGGCCCAGGACGACGCCGAGACCCTGGCGATCCTGGCCGGGCTGGTGCCGGTCACCGGTCCGGGGATCCGGGTGACGATCACCGAGGGCGACACCGCCGTCGACGCCAACACGATGGTCGACATGATCCAGGAGCTCCGCACCGCCGGGGCCGAGGCGATCCAGATCAACGGCGAGGTGCGCGTGGTCGCCAGCACGTCGTTCGCGGACGGGGTCGGCGGCATCCTGGTCGGCGACCAGCTGGTGTCCTCGCCGTACGTCGTGGACGTCATCGGCGAGCCGCACCTGCTCGCCGAGTCGGGCATGGACTTCCCGAACGGGCCCCGCGACCAGTTCGAGGAGGACGGCGCGACCGTCGAGGTCGACGAGCTCGCATCGCTCGACATCGAGAGCGTCGTCGAGCCGGAGCGACCGGAGTACGCACTGCCGGACACGTCGCAGTAGCCTCACGGCTGGTGCATCCGCACACCCACCCGAGCTCGACCGGAGGAAACGCCTTGTACCCCGACGACCTGATGTACACCACCGAGCACGAGTGGGTCCGCCAGCCGGGTGAGCAGGAGGGGTCCGTGCGGATCGGGATCACCCACTACGCACAGGACGCCCTCGGCGACATCGTCTACGTGTCGCTGCCCGAGGTCGGCGACACCGTCGACGCCGGCGGCACCTGCGGCGAGCTCGAGTCGACCAAGTCGGTCAGTGACGTCTATGCCCCGATCTCGGGTGAGGTCGTGGCCCGCAACGACGCGCTCGACGCCACCCCCGAGCTGGTCAACAACGACCCGTACGGCGGCGGCTGGCTCTTCGAGGTCGTGCCGTCCTCCGGCGGTCAGCTCGACGACCTGATGGACGCCCTCACCTACGAGGCGTCGCTCAACGCCTGATCTCCGGCCGGCACCGGCCGGACGGCCGCCGCGAGTTCGCTTGAACGTCGGGTGCGGGCTGATAAGTTCGGGTGACCGTCACCCTCAACCCCGCGTTGAGGGTTCGGGACACCGCGATTCGATGGCGACCGAAGGACTGACCGATGCCGTTCTGCACCTCGTGTGGCAGGCAGAACCCCGATGACGCCCGCTTCTGCTCGCAGTGCGGCACCCGCCTGGTGACGCCCGAGCCCACCGAGCCGTCCGGGGCGCGGGCGACGCCGGGCGCGGGAGACGGCGAGTCCACGGCCACCATCTCCATCGGCACCGGTGCCGACAAGGTCGAGACGTCCGACCGGCAGCTCAACGCGGTCGACGCGGCCGCGGTCGACGCGCTGCCCTCGGGCCACGCCCTGCTCGTCGTCCAGCGCGGACCCGGCTCCGGGAGCCGCTTCCTGCTCGACGCCGACGTCGTCAACGCCGGTCGGCACCCCGACAGCGAGATCTTCCTCGACGACGTGACGGTCTCGCGGCGGCATGCGGAGTTCCACCGCACCGGCGACACGTTCACAGTGAGCGACGTCGGCAGCCTCAACGGCACCTACGTCAACCGCGACCGGATCGACCGGGTCCAGCTCACCGACGGCGACGAGGTCCAGATCGGCAAGTACCGCCTGGTGTTCTTCGCCGGTCACGAGACCTCATGAGCGTCCCGTCCGGAGCGTCCGCGTCCGCCCGGGCCCGCATGAACATCGGTGAGGTCCTGGACCAGCTGCGTCCCGACTTCCCCGGCATCACCATCCCGAAGATCCGGTTCCTGGAGGACAAGGGCCTGATCAAGCCCGAGCGCACCCAGTCGGGCTACCGCAAGTTCTCCCACGGCGACGTCGACCGGCTGCGCTATGTGCTGCGCATGCAGCGCGACCACTACCTGCCCCTCAAGGTCATCGGCGAGCACCTCGACGCGATCGACCGCGGCCTCGAGCCGCCGCCGATCGACCCGGTCGTGCCGACGGTCCCGCGGGTCGCGCTCGCGGCCGACGGACTGCCGAGTGCCGAGTCCTTCAACCGGCGCGACCACGTCCGGCTGTCGCGCCGCGAGCTCGTGAAGATCGCGGAGATCTCCGAGGAGCTGCTCGACCAGCTCGAGCAGTTCGGCCTGGTCACCCCGCGTGCCGGGACCGGTCACTACGACACCGACGCGCTGGTGGTCGCCACCACCGCCCGCGAGCTCGCGGAGTTCGGCTTCGAGCCGCGCCACCTGCGAGCCTTCAAGACGGCCGCCGACCGTGAGGTCGGCCTGGTGGAGCAGGTCATCGCGCCGCACCGCGGTGGCCGCGACGCCGCCGCAAAGGCCCGGGCCGACGACGCGGTCAGCGAGATCGCGGCGCTGTCCGTGCGACTGCACGCGACCCTCGTCAAGGCGGGTCTCCGCAGTACCTGAGGCGGCGCCTGCGGCCTTTCGGCCGGGAGTAGGGTGAGGGATGTGCGCGAAGTCGATGTCATGGGTGTCCGGGTCGAGATGCCCTCGAACCAGCCGATCGTGCTGCTGCGCGAGGTGACGGGGGAGCGCTACCTCCCCATCTGGATCGGGGCCGTCGAGGCCACTGCGATCGCGTTCGCCCAGCAGGGCGTCGTCCCTCCGCGGCCGCTGACGCACGACCTGATGAAGGACGTGCTCGACGCGACCGGCAACGAGCTCACCGAGGTCCAGATCACCGACGTGAGGGACGGGGTGTTCTTCGCGAACCTGGTCTTCGGCTCCGGTGCGGAGGTCAGCGCCCGCCCGTCGGACTCGATCGCGCTCGCGCTGCGGACCGGCACCCGGATCATGTGCGCCGAGGAGGTCCTCGACGAGGCCGGCCTCGCCGTGCCCGCCGAGCAGGAGGACGAGGTCGAGAAGTTCCGCGAGTTCCTCGACCAGGTCACCCCGGAGGACTTCGAAGCGCCGCAATGACGTGGACGAACGACCGGGTCTCGACACGCGCGGTCGCGACCTCGTCCCTCGGTCGCGCGCGCTGCTCGACCACCGCAGTCCGGTCCGCTACCGCGTCCCGGACTAACCCTCAGGTAGAGGTTGATGGTTGCGACACGCCGCCCACCTCTTTGACGACCCTCAGGTAGAGGCCTACCTTGAACTGTCTCTGTTGTAACTCCACCGCTGTGGTGCCCGATCCATCTGGGCCGACCGGCACCCTTCCCCGGGAGTTACGCACACGGAGTAGACAGCGGAGGACCGAGTGAACGAGAACGAGCAGCAGCACGGCGAGGGCGTCGAGGCGACCCTGGCTGTCGAGGCGGCGGAGGAGCAGGGTCTGCTCTTCACCGACGACGTCTCCCCGCTGCCCAGTGACACCGGCTACCGCGGCCCGACCGCGTGCAACGCCGCCGGCATCACCTACCGCCAGCTCGACTACTGGGCCCGCACCGGCCTGATCGAGCCCACCGTCCGCGGCGCCAAGGGCTCCGGCTCGCAGCGGCTCTACTCGTTCCAGGACATCCTGCTGCTCAAGGTCGTCAAGCGTCTCCTCGACGCCGGCATCTCGCTGCAGCAGATCCGCACCGCCGTCCAGCACCTGCGCCTGCGCGGCACCGACGACCTGACCCGGGTCACGCTGATGAGCGACGGCGTCTCGGTCTACGAGTGCACCAGCAACGACGAGATCATCGACCTCCTCCAGGGCGGCCAGGGCGTGTTCGGCATCGCGATCGGCGGTGTCTGGCAGGAGATCGAGGGCACCCTCGCCGAGCTGCCGTCCGAGCGCACCGCCGAGGCCGACGCCGAGCCCACCGCCGGCGACGAGCTCGCCGCCCGCCGCGCGGCCCGCAAGACGGGGTAGCACCTACCACCTGAACCACGGACTTCGGCCCGTCGCCCCTCCGGGCGGCGGGCCGAAGTCGTCTCTCCCGACGTCGGCCGGTAGATTGGGCCGTGCTGACACTCCTGCACGGGAGAGTCCCCGGTGCCGGACGTGGCCGGGGCGCCGAAGGGGCAATTCCTCCCCGGAACCTCTCAGGCCACCGGACCGTGCGGGTCAGGCACTCTGGAGCGCCAACGGCGGCGCGACAGAGGGGGAGGCACCCGAACGACCTTCGAGGAGCCACCACATGTCACCGCACCCCTCGCTCACCGAGCTGGACGGCGCGCTGCCGTTCGTCGACCGGCACATCGGCCTCCGGCCCGCCGACATCGACACGATGCTCGCCCGGCTCGGCTTCGAGTCGCTCGACGACCTGATGGCGGCCGCCGTCCCCGGCGGCATCCGGTCCGCCGCGTCCCTCGACCTGCCGGAGCCGGTCAGCGAAGAGGTCGCCGCCCGCGAGCTGCGCGAGATCGCCGAGACCAACCGACCGGGCGAGCCGATGATCGGCCTGGGCTACCACGGCACGATCACGCCCCCGGTGATCCGGCGCAACGTGCTCGAGGACCCGAGCTGGTACACCGCCTACACGCCCTACCAGCCCGAGATCTCCCAGGGCCGGCTCGAGGCGCTGCTGAACTTCCAGACCGTGATCGGCGACCTCACCGGGCTGCCCACCGCCAACGC
>JAOPXG010000249.1 GCA_025965275.1 Nocardioides sp. | reverse complement strand
CACCGCCACGGTGCCGTCGGTGCTCACGGCGGGAGCCGTGTACTGGCTGGTGAGCCAGCTCGTCATCGCCCGGGGCAAGGGAGGGTACTCGCGCGCCGCCCGCGACCGGGTGCGCTCCTCCGCGTCCTCGGGCTGAGCCGGCGAGCGACCAGGGGGGCGGGGCCGCAGCAGCGGTCCCGCCCCACGGTGGTGGGGGTGAGCTGTCGCCGGGTGGTACTCAGGATTCGGTGAGGCGGGCGACCTGGAGGCGCAGGGCGTCGAGGTCCAGGTCCTGTCCCGTGACCAGGGTCTGGAGCATGGCCCCGTCGATGAGGGTCACCAGGGCGCGAGCGGTCTCGACGCCCACCGCGGGCTCCAGTGCCGCGGTGGCGTCCTCGAGCCACGCCAGTGCCAGGGGTCGGAGGCGGAGGTCGCGTGCGGCGGCGAGGTAGAGCTCGTAGTCCACGAGGGCTCGGTTCCGGTCGGCGAGATACTCCTGCACGAGGTCGGGCAGGACGGTCGACACCCGCACGTCCTTCGCCAGGGCCGCCGCCCAGGTGGACAGCTGGGCCCGCGACGTGGCCGCGGCGTGCTCCAGCGCGGCCTCCAGCAGGTCGTGCAGGGTGGGGAAGTAGTAGGTGGTGGCCCCGAGCGGGACGCCCGCGCGGACTGCGATCGCTCGGTGGGTCACCCGCTCGAGGCCCATCTCCGCGATCATCTCCGTGGCTGCCACGACGAGCTCGCGTCGGCGCCGTTCCGGATCCCGGGCACGACGTCCCGTGCCGCTGCTAATGGGCGCCGGCCAGGTTGAGGACGATCACGCCGCCGACGATCAGCGCGATGCCCGAGACGGTCGCCGGGGTGAGGTGATCGCCCAGGAACGCCAGCCCGATGGCCACGATGGCGGCGGTCCCGAGACCCGACCACATCGCGTAGGCGACGCCGGTGGGGATCTCACGCATGGCCTGGGCCAGCATCCCGCAGGCGAGGAGGTACGACGCCATCGCTCCCAACGAGGGCCACAGCTTGGTCAGCCCCTCGCTCGGCTTGAGAAGGCTGGTGCCCAGGACCTCGAAGCCGATCGCGACGACGAGCCACACATACGCCATTGCCAACCCCTTGTGTACGTTTGTACTAATAGAGGGACTTTACCGTAGTGCGCAACCCCGCTGTCGTCGTCGACCGAGCTCGCCAGCGAGTCCGGTAGCTCGGGGGTTGAGGGGGTCGGCCTCAGTGCAGGGCGGCGGGCCCGGAGACGCCCAGGAGTGCCGCGGCAGCTGCCTGCAGCTCGGCCGTCAGCACGTCGCGGTCCATGGCCCGGACCTTCAGGGCGACGGCGGTCTCGCCTCCGTCGATGATCGCCAGGATGGTGGCGACCACGGAGTCGACGTCGGTGACGGGCGCGAAGGACCCGTCGTCGACGCCGCGCCTGACCGCGTGCCGGATCGGCGCGCTCCACGCGTTCCAGAACTCCGCCATGAGCTCGCGGAGCCGGTCGTCGTGGCGAGAGGCGGCCACGAACTCGATCCACAGGGCGCATCGCTGCGCCAGGTCGGACCCGGCGTACACGTTCGCGAACATGGTTCGCAGGGCTTCCCAGGGCGTGGCCGTGGGGGATTGAGCGTCGAGCACGTCGTCGATGACGCCGTAGGCGTGTTGGGTGAAGGCCTCGCGGATGAGCTGGTCGCGCGAGTCGAAGTAGTGCTGCAGCGTCCCGACCGACACGTTCGCGCTGGCCGCGACGTCCTTCAGCCTGACGTTCGACGTGCCGCGTTGGGCGACCAGACCGAGCGTCCTGTCCAGGATCAGCCGCTTGCGCTGGTGCAGGACGTCGTCATCGAGGGCGGGTCGTCCGACACGCTTGACCGTGGCCACTGCACTCCTCAGATCGCCTAGCGCGGTTTGCCCGCCTCACCCTAGGACGCCGGCCGTGACCCACGCGGTGCCGGTGTCGCGGGTCCGGCACGGCGAGCCGTGGCCGAATCATTGACAACCGACGACCACGTGTATTAATAATACCGCACTATGAGGAAGTTGTCGTGAACGCCGCCCCCGCCCAGCCCTCCTACCGGGTGACCAGTCCGGTCACCGATCAGGTCCTCGAGGAGTTCCCCACCGCCACCGACGCCGAGATCGAAGTCGTCCTTGCCCAGGCCGCGGCCGCCCAGAAGGACTGGGCGAAGCGGCCCGTAGTGGAACGAGCCGCGATCGTCGCGGCGGCGGCCAAGCTGTTCGCCGAACGGGCCGACGAGCTCGGCAGCCTTGCCACCTCGGAGATGGGCAAGGACCGGGAGTCGGCCGCGGGAGAGGTGGAGTTCTGCGCCGACATCTTCGCCTACTACGCCGACCACGGGCCGGAGCTTCTCGCCGACCAGGTCCTGCCCGCCGACGGGGGAGCCCAGGCGCGCGTGCAGCGGCTCCCGATGGGTCCGCTCCTGGGAGTCATGCCCTGGAACTTCCCCTTCTACCAGGTCGCGCGCTTCGCGGCGCCCAACCTCGTGGCGGGCAACGCCGTCATCATCAAGCACGCCGAGAACTGCCCGACGTCAGCGGTGGCCATCGAGCGACTGCTGCGCGAGGCCGGATTGCCGGACGGCGTCTACGTCAACGTCTTCGCCAGCCATGACCAGGTCGCCGGCATGATCGCCGACCCGCGAGTGGCCGGGGTCTCGTTCACCGGTTCCGAACGCGGCGGCGCAGCCGTCGCCGAGCTGGCGGGCCGGAACCTGAAGAAGGTGGTGCTCGAGCTCGGCGGGTCCGACCCCTACATCGTGCTCGACACCAAGGACGTCGCCGCGGCGGCGTCCGCCGCCTGGGGTACGCGCATCTACAACAACGGGCAGGCATGCAACTCCAACAAGCGGATCATTGTGATGGCCGACATCTACGACGACTTCGTCGCCGCCCTGACGGCCGAAGCCAGCGGCCTCGAGCCCGGTGACCCGGCCGACCTGGCCCCGAACGCCTTTCCGCCGATGGCGTCGCGTCCCGCGGCCGAGGCCCTCGTCGCCCAGATCGAGGACGCCGTCGAGCAGGGCGCGACGCTCCATGTCGGAGGTTCGCTCGTCGAAGGACCGGGCGCCTACGTCCGCCCGGCCGTCCTGACGGGCGTGCGACCGGGCATGCGAGCCTACGCCGAAGAGCTGTTCGGGCCGGTGGCCGTGGTGTACCGGGCGGAGTCCGACGAGGACGCGGTCCGTATCGCGAACGACTCCGACTACGGACTCGGCGGCGCCGTCTTCAGCGTCGACCCGGCACGGGCGGCGGCCGTCGCCGACGCCCTGGACGTCGGGATGACCAACGTCAACACGGCCGCGGGAGAGGGAGCCGCGCTTCCCTTCGGCGGTACCAAGCGGTCGGGATTCGGCCGCGAGCTGGGGCCGCTCGGCATCGAGGAGTTCGTCAACAAGCGGCTCTACTACGTCCACGGCTGATCGTGGGGCGGGTTCCTGACCGGACAGACGGCCGGGAACCTCGGTAGGGACACGTGGAGTGTCGGACCAAATGACAAGGGAGGTGGGCGTGTTCGCACAGGCCCTGGCAACGTGGCGCGGCCGCCGGTCCTCGGGGCGTCGGCGCGACGCGCTCGACCGGAGGACGATCGTGTGTCCCTGCCACGACGCGACCCTCTTCGACCTGCGGAGCAGCTGGGAGGCGGGCTACCGGCATCCCGAGACGCTCAAGCGGGCCACCGCGGTGTTCATGGGGCCCTGCCAGGGCAAGTTGTGCGGGAAGGTCGCCGGCGACGTCATCGCGGCGCTGCAGGGGGCCGCGGAGCCGGAGGAACGTCGTCCCTCGGTCCGTCCGCCCCTGTTCCCGGTCCGGATGGGCGACCTTGCGTACGAGGACGAGTCGAAGCCGGCCGGAGGCGCGGCATGACCCTTCCCGGAGTGGCCACCGGTCGCCCGAAGGCAGGCTACGACGTCGTCGTCGTCGGGGCCGGGGTCCAGGGCCTCGCCACGGCCTACGAGCTCGCGCGGTCGGGCGTCACCAACGTCGCCGTCCTGGACAGGTCCTGGCCCGGCGGCGGCGCCAGCGGGCGGAACGGGGAGATGATCCGGTCCGCCTTCTCCAGCCGCGAGTGGGCGCAGCTGTTCGACCTCAGCCTGCGTCGGTTCTCCGAGCTGTCGGCGGAGCTCGACTTCAACATCCTCTTCAGTCCGTCCGGCTACCTGGTCCTGTCCACCACCGACGAGGAGCTGCGCCGACAGGACCTCGTCGCCGCGAAACAGGCCGAGTACGGCGTGCAGAGCGAGATTCTCGATGCAGCCGAGGTGCGCAGGCTCGTCCCGCATGCCAACCCGGAGCTCGCGCGCGGCGGCATCTTCCAGCGGCGCGCGGGTTTCGCCCACCATGACGCCGTGGTCTGGGGCTACCTTCGTGCCGCCGCGCGGGCGGGGGTGTCCGTCTTCAGCGGCGTCGACGTGCACGCGGTCCTGACCAGCGGCGGTCGGGTGACCGGTGTCCGGACCGACGGCGGTGACATCGCGGCAGATATCGTCGTGAACGCGGCGGGCGCCTACTCCGACGACCTGAACCTCACCGCCGACGTCCATCTGCCGTTGGTCAAGGCCCGGCTCGAGATGATCGTGACCGAGCCCGTGAAGCCCTTCCTGCGGTGCGCCGTGGCGACACCTCACCTGCTCGGCTACTGCCACCAGACCGCCCGCGGAGAGTTCGTCGGCGGCACCGAGCTCCCCGGCCACGACGAGACCGACAGCCTGAACACGACATACCACATGCTGCGCGACATGGCCACGAAATGGGTCCGGTTGTTCCCCGACCTGGGCGGGGTGCGCATCCTGCGCAACTGGGCCGGGACCGTCTCCCAGGCCCCGGACCTGGCGCCGGTCCTCGGAGAGGCGCCGGGCGTCTCCGGCTACCACCTCAGCATCGCGTGGGTGTACGGATTCATGGGCGCGCCCGCGGCGGGCCGGCTGCTGGCCGAGAGCATCACGACGGGTCGGGTCCCCGCGGTCATGGCGCCCTTCGAGGCACGTCGCCTCATCGAAGGGCGCTCCATCGCCGAGTCCACGCTCGTCGTCACCACCGACGGAAGGTCCTGACGTTGACCAGCGCTCACCCCGACGAGCCCGTGGCCTTCACGTTCGAGGGCCGCACGTTGTCGGCCCGGCCGGGACAGTCGATCGCCTCCGCGATCCTGCAGTCCGGCACGCCGGTGCTGACCCGGAGCTTCAAGTACCGTCGCCCGCGCGGGTACACCTGCGGGTACGACATCTGCGGCAACTGCCCCGTCACGATCAACGGGCTGCCCGGCGTGACGTCCTGCACGACCCCCGTGCGGGGCGGCGAGGTCGTGCGCCGCGAACGAGGTTGGCCGAGCACGGACCGGGACCTGCTGCGGGCCACCGATCTCATGGCCAGGTTCGTCCCGGCGGGCTTCCAGTTCCGGCTCTTCCGGTCGCGGCCCCGGCTCGCGCACCTTGCCGAGAAGGTGATGGGACGGGTCGCGGGTGCCGGCCGGTTCCCGACACCACAGGCGGCACGTGCGGTCCGCACGCGTACCGAGGTCGACGCGGCCGATGTTCTCGTCGTCGGCGGCGGGATTTCCGGCTGTGCGGCCGCACTGGGGGCCGCGGGGACCGGCGCGTCGGTGACGCTGGTGCATCCCGGCCGGCTCGGCGGCCGGGCGAACGCCCGAGACTCCATCGTCACCCACGACCGAGAGACGGCGCCGGCTGCCGAAGTCGCCGGCCGTCTTGCGTCCGCCGTGCTGGCCCACGACGACATCAGGGTCGTCGACGGTTTCGTGATGTCCTACTTCGAGACCGGGATGATCCCCGTGGTGGCCGACGGACTCGTGCTCGAATGCCGCCCGAAGCACCTGGTCGTCGCCACGGGCTCCTACGACGTGCCGGGCCTGTTCCCCGGCAATGACAAGCCCGGCGTCGTCCTCGCCGACGGCGTCAGCAAGCTGCTCCGGGTGGATCGCGTCGTCCCCTGGCGGCGAGCCGTGGTGATGACGGACGGCGGCCGCGGACGCCCCCTGGCCGATCAGCTCGAGCAGGCGGGTGTCGAGGTGGTCGCGATCGTGGTCCAGCGGGGTGCGGGCGCTTCGCCCGAGCCGGGGCCCGGGCCTGCCGATCGTCAACTCGACGACGAGAGGGTCCTCCTCGGGACCGTGCGTGCCGCTCGGGGCGCGAGGGTTCTGCGCGCAGTGGACGTGGAGGTGGATGGCCGAGTGCGGACGATCCGCGCCGACCTGCTCTGCGTGGCCCTGGCGCCGCGTCCCGCCAATGACCTGGCGCTGCAGCGGCAGTACGTCACGGCCGGCACCACGCAGACGGTGGGCGGCGGGTGGGCCGGCGCCGACCTGTCCGCCTCAACGCCCGGCATGTCGGTCGTCGGGTCGGCGGCCGGTTGGACCAGTGATGATCCCGACCGCGCTCATGCCGTGGGTGCCGCCGCCGGCTCCGGCTCCGGCTCCACCCAGGGGAAGTGAACGATGGCCATGACCACCAGCAACGCCCAGACGACCTCGTTGTGGGACATCGGCGCCGAGGAGCACTCCCACGTCCGGGATGCTCTGATCAGCGACACGTCCTGTGACGTGCTCATCGTGGGCGCCGGGTACACCGGGCTGTGGACCGCCTACTACCTGACCGAGCTCGCCCCACACCTGCGGATCGTGGTCGCCGAGGCCCAGCATGTCGGCTACGGCGCCTCCGGCAGGAACGGCGGCTGGCTCTCGCATCTGCTGCCGGGGAACCGGAACGTCTTCGCGCGCGGGCCGCGTGGGCCCGAGGGTCTCGTCGCGTTCCAGCGCGCGATGGTCGAGGCCGTCGACCAGGTGCTCGACGTCAGCGCCACCCACGGACTGGAGATCGACGCCCACCGGGGCGGGAACCTCGTGGTCGCGCCCAACCAGGCCGGCCTGCAGCGGCTCCGGGCCCGGCACGCTGCGGACCTGCGCGCGGGGCTGACCGACGAGGAGGTGCGACTGCTCACGGCCGACGAGGTCCGGGAGCGGGTCGATGTCGTCTCGGCGGTCGGCGGCCTCTACGCGGCCCCCTGTGCCCGGATCCACCCGGGCAAGCTGGTCCGGCAGCTCGCCCGCCTGGTCGAGGCCCGCGGCGTGCGGCTGTACGAGGGGACGCGCGTCGACCGGGTGGAGCCGCGCCTCGCGCACACGGCCGCCGCGCAGATCTCGACGGAGCACATCCTGCTGTGCACCGAGGGATTCAGTGGTCCGCTGCTCGGGCCACGGGCGGTCGTGCCGATCAGGAGCTCGATGATCGCGACCCAGCCTCTCTCCGCCGAGGAATGGAGCAGGATCGGTTGGGCGAATGCGGAATGCCTCTCCGACACCTCACACACGTTCATCTACGCCCAGCGCACGGCCGACGGCCGCATCGCCCTGGGTGGGCGCGGGAAGCCCTACGAGTTCGCCTCCGGAATCGACGGGCGCCACGCCTGCCATCCCGACACCCAACAGGCGTTGCTCGACCGCCTGTCGCTCTACTTCCCCGACGTCCACTTCGAAGCGGACTACGCGTGGTCCGGGGTGCTGGGCGTGTCGCGCGACTGGTGTGCGAGCGTGCGGCACGACCACCGGACGGGCATCGGGGCATCGGTCGGCTACGCCGGCCACGGGGTCGCCGCGGCCAACCTGGCGGCGCGCACCCTCGTCGACCTGGTGCTCGCACGGGACACCGACCTCGTCCGACTACCGCTGGTCGAGCACCGCCCGCCCCGCTGGGAGCCCGAGCCCCTCCGCTGGGCGGGGATCCACGCGATGTATCGGCTCTTTCGCACCGCCGACGGGCGAGAGGAGCGTCGGGGAGCGACCTCGACCTCGCTCATCGCGCGCTTCGCCGGCCGGCTGGCAGGTCTATCGGACTGACGCAGCGGCATCACCCCCGACGTGGTCGACCAGCGGCGCCGGCCAGCGCTGAGGGGTTGAACCCGCCGTGTGCGAACCCCATCGGCGTGCGCTACTTCCCCCTTCCCGAGAGGACCCCATGAACGACAGCCCTCCTGTGCTCGGTGGACCGGCGCTTCCCCAGGAGCGACGCCTGCTGAGTGCTATCCCTGGCCCGCGGTCACGAGAATGGATGACCCGCAAGCAGGCGTCCGTGCCGCGCGGCATCGGGACGACCATGCCGGTGTTCGCCGCGGCCGCCGGCGGCGGCGTCGTGGTGGACGTCGACGGCAACTCGCTGATCGACCTCGGCTCCGGCATCGCGGTGACCACGGTCGGCAACAGCGCGATCCGGGTCATCGAGGCTGTGCAGCGACAGGCGGAGCTGTTCACGCACACCTGCTTCATGGTCACGCCCTACGACTCCTACGTGCGCGTCGCCGAGCAGCTGAACCGGCTCACGCCTGGGGACCACGAGAAGCGGACCGCCCTGTTCAACTCAGGCGCCGAAGCCGTCGAGAACGCGATCAAGATCAGCCGCGCCCACACGGGCCGACAAGCGGTCGTCGCCTTCGACCACGCCTACCACGGACGCACGTCGCTCACGATGGGGTTGACCGCCAAGAACATGCCCTACAAGCACGGGTTCGGCCCGTTCGCCGCCGAGCTCTACCGGGCCCCGATGTCCTACCCCTACCGGGAGGCTCCCGGGGTGGACGGGGTCGCCGCCGCGCACCGCGCCATCAGCCAGATGGAGGGACAGATCGGAGCCGGGAACCTGGCGGCCATGATCATCGAGCCCATCCAGGGTGAGGGAGGGTTCATCGTCCCGGCGGACGGCTTCCTCCCCACGCTCGCGGCGTGGGCACGCGAGCACGGCGTGGTGTTCATCGCCGACGAGGTGCAGACCGGGTTCGCACGCACCGGCGAGATGTTCGCTTCCACGCACTTCGACCTGGTGCCCGACCTGATCGTCACCGCCAAGGGCATCGCCGGCGGCCTGCCGCTCTCTGCGGTCACCGGCCGCGCGGAGATCATGGACGCCCCTGGTGTCGGAGGGCTCGGCGGCACCTACGGCGGCAACCCCCTCGCGTGCGCCGCCGCATTGGCGGTGTTCGAGACCATCGAGGAGGACGGCCTCGTCGAGCGGGCCCGCGTCATCGGCGCCGCGCTGATGGACCGCTTCGAGGCGCTGCAGAGGTCCGACGGCCGGATCGGTGAGGTTCGCGGCCGCGGGGCGATGGTGGCCGTCGAGCTCGTCCATCCCGGCACCACGACCCCGGACCCGGCTCTCGCCAAGCGGGTGGCCACTGAGGCGCACGCCCGGGGGGTCATCGTGCTCACCTGCGGCACCTACGGCAACGTGCTCCGGTTCTTGCCGCCGCTCGCGATCTCCGATCAACTGCTCGGCGCGGGTCTCGACCTCCTCGTCGCAGTCTTCGAAGACATGGGCTGACCAGGTCTGGTCCCACATGCCAGCCGAGCGGCTCGACGGCAGCTCCGCCGCCGTCGAGCGCATCCTGTCTGACTCGGAGCCCATGGTGCCGACGCGAAGGACGCGATCCACCCGGCGAAGCTGCTGCGGCTCGACGAGATCACCGCGATCGCTGCTGCAGTCGATCATCAACGCCCTACTATCCGCCGATGCCGACACTGTCGTCGGCGCCGAATCGGGCCGCCCCTCGGGTTCCGGTCCCTCGGTGCCGCGACGAGGGCTACCGCGACGGTCAGGTGGGCGGCCCTGTTCTTCACTCTCCCTTAGTCGCGGACCTTGCACACGATGGCGTCGAGGAAGATCGCCGGCCACACCGGCTCCAGGGGGCGGGCCTGCCACTCGCGGACCTCGTCGAGGACGCATCGGTGATCTTGGAGATCAGGTTCACCGATCTTTACCCACAGGTGGCGAGCGACCGGTTTGGGGCCGTGGAGCGGCGGCAAGACTGAGCGACAAGGAACCACTCGGGGGACCCCATGTCACTGACCCAGCCCGCCGCACACGCAGCGGCACGCCGTACGGCGAACGCGCACGAGGAGCTGGTCGAGCAGCTCGACCAGCAGGTGCGCGAGATCGTGCGCCGCGAGGGCGTCGACCCGCAGCGCGACGCCGCGCTGGTGCGCCGGATCGCGGAGAGCGTGGTCCGGGAGCACGACGACCGCAGCCTGACCGGCGCGGTCGCGCCGGTGC
>JAOPXG010000238.1 GCA_025965275.1 Nocardioides sp. | reverse complement strand
GTTGACCTCGCCCATGCCGTCGACCTCGACCACGATGCCGCGCTGCTGGTAGACCTCGATCAACGGCTCCGTCTGCTCGACGTAGAGCTCCTGGCGACGCCGGATGACGTCCTCGGTGTCGTCGGCGCGGCCCTCGACCTGGGCGCGCTGGAGCAGCCGGCTGACGATCTCGTCCTGGTCGACGGTGAGGCAGACGACCGCGTCGAGCCGGTGACCGGTGAACTTGATCATCCCGTCGAGCTCCTCGACCTGGGCGAGGGTGCGCGGGTAGCCGTCGAGCAGGAAGCCGTTGGCGGCGTCCGGCTCGTCGATCCGGTTGCGGACCATCAGGTTCGTGACCTCGTCAGGGACGTAGTCGCCGGCGTCCATGAAGCGCTTCGCCTGGATGCCGAGCTCGGTCCCCTCGGACACGTTGGCTCGGAAGATGTCACCGGTCGAGATCGCGGGGATCTTGAAGTGCTCGGCGATGAACTTCGCCTGGGTGCCCTTGCCGGCCCCGGGGGGACCCATGATTATCAAGCGCATTTAACGTAGGAATCCTTCGTAGTTGCGCTGCTGGAGCTGGCTCTCGATCTGCTTCACCGTGTCGAGGGCAACACCGACCATGATCAGGATGCTGGTGCCACCGAACGGGAAGTTCTGGTTGGCACCGATCACGGCAAAGGCGATCAGCGGTATGAGTGCGACCAGACCGAGGTACAGCGCACCGGGCAGCGTGATGCGGGACAGGACGTAGGACAGGTAGTCCTCGGTCGGCTTGCCCGCCCGGATCCCGGGGATGAAGCCGCCGTACTTCTTCATGTTGTCCGCGACCTCTTCGGGGTTGAAGGTGATCGAGACGTAGAAGTAGGTGAAGAAGACGATGAGCAGGAAGAACGTGATCATGTAGAGCGGGTGGTTGCCGCGCACCAGGTAGGAGCTGATCCACTCCGTCCACTTGGAGTCGGCGTTCGGGTTGAACTGCACCAGCATCGCCGGCAGGTAGAGCAGCGACGAGGCGAAGATGACCGGGATGACACCGGCCTGGTTGACCTTGAGCGGGATGTAGGTCGAGCTGCCGCCGAACATCTTGCGGCCGACCATCCGGCGGGCGTACTGCACCGGGATCCGGCGCTGCGCCTGTTCGACGAAGATGACCGCGGCGATGATGACCAGGCCGACGATCAGGACGATCCCCAGGACCCACCAGCCCTTGGACTTCTGCACGGCCCACAGGGAGGACGGGAAGCCGGAGACGACCTGCGTGAAGATCAGCAGGGACATGCCGTTGCCGATGCCGCGCTCGGTGATCAGCTCGCCGAGCCACATGATCACGGCGGTGCCGGCGGTCATCGTGACGACCATGACGAGGAACGTCGCCGTCCCGTCGTCGTGCAGCAGGCTCTGCTGGCAGCCCTGGAGCAGGTTGCCCGAGCGGGCCAGGGCGACGATGCCGGTCGCCTGGAGGACGGCGAGCCCCAGCGTGAGGTAGCGGGTGTACTGCGTGATCTTGGTCTGGCCGGACTGGCCTTCCTTCTTCAGCGTTTCGAGCCGCGGGATGACCACGACGAGCAGCTGGAGAATGATGCTCGCGGTGATGTACGGCATGATGCCGAGCGCGAAGATCGTCAGCTGGAGCAGTGCTCCGCCCGAGAACAGGTTGACCAGGTTGTAGAGGCCGGCGTTGTCACCGTCCTGGGCGATCTTGATGCACGCCTGGACGTTGGCCACGTCGACACCAGGGGTCGGGATCTGCGATCCGAGCCGGAAGATCGTGATGATCAACAGGACGAACAGCAACTTGCGCCGCAGGTCCGGGGTCCGGAAAGCGTTCGCGAACGCGCTCAGCACGAGATCCTCTTTCTCCAAGCGTGAAACGGCCCCCGCGACTCACTCGCAGAGACCCGTGGAAGCCTAACAGGCGGCATCCAGACCCCAGAATGCGCGTCGGGCGCGGACGGTCCTGTCGATGACGGGACCGCCGCGCCCTTCACGCTGCTGGTCAAGACGGATCAGACGACCGTGGTAGTTCCGCCGGCGGCCGCGATCTTCTCGGCGGCCGATCCGGAGAACGCGTTGGCGCTCACCTGGACGGCGACCGTCAGGTCGCCCTGACCGAGGACCTTGACGGGGTTGTTGTCACGGACCGCGCCCTTGGCGACCAGGTCGTCGATCGTGACGGCGCCGCCGTTCGGGAAGAGCTCGTTGATGCGGTCGAGGTTGACGACCTGGAACTCCACCTTGAACGGGTTCTTGAAGCCCTTGAGCTTCGGGAGCCGCATGTGGATCGGCATCTGGCCACCCTCGAAGGCGACCGGAACCTGGTAGCGGGCCTTGGTGCCCTTGGTACCGCGACCCGAGGTCTTACCCTTCGAGCCCTCACCGCGGCCCACACGGGTCTTCGCGGTCTTGGCGCCCGGAGCGGGGCGCAGGTGATGCAGCTTGAGCGTCATGTCACTCGACCTCCTCGACCGTCACGAGGTGACGGACGGTGTTGACCATGCCGCGGATCTCCGGGCGGTCCTCCTTCACGACGACATCGCCGATCCGCTTGAGACCGAGCGTACGCAGGGTCTCTCGCTGGTTCGCCTTGATGCCGACCGTGCCCTTCTTCTGCTGGACCTTGAGCTGCGCCATCAGGAGGACACCTCCTGCGAGACCCCCGCGGGAACCTCGATGCGAGCCTTGAGGAGAGCCGCCGGGGCGACGTCCTCGACCGGCAGGCCACGACGTGCGGCGACCTGCTCGGGCTGCTCGAGCATCTTCAGCGCCTCGACGGTCGCGTGCACGATGTTGATCTGGTTCGACGAACCGAGCGACTTGCTCAGGATGTCGTGGATGCCGGCGCACTCGAGCACCGCACGCACCGGACCACCGGCGATGACACCGGTACCGGGAGCGGCCGGGCGCAGCATGACCACGCCGGCGGCCTTCTCACCCTGGACCGGGTGCGGGATCGTGCCCTGGATGCGGGGGACGCGGAAGAAGTTCTTCTTCGCCTCCTCGACACCCTTGGCGATCGCTGCGGGAACTTCCTTGGCCTTGCCGTAGCCGACGCCGACCATTCCCTCACCGTCGCCGACGACCACGAGGGCGGTGAAGCTGAAGCGACGACCACCCTTCACGACCTTGGCGACACGGTTGATCGCAACGACGCGCTCGATGTAGGCGGTCTTGTCAGCACCCTGGCCGCGACGATCGTCGCGTCCACCACGGCGCTCGCCACCGCGCGCACTGCGCTGGGCTCCGCTCATGAGACTTTCCTCTTCTCTCTGTTTCTAGCTTGTCGTTCGATCAGAAGGTCAGACCGCCGGCGCGGGCGCCGTCGGCCAGGGCCGCGATGCGACCGTGGTACTTGTTGCCGGCACGGTCGAAGACCACGCCGTCGATACCAGCCGACTTGGCGCGCTCGGCGACGAGCTCGCCGACCTTCTTGGCCTTGGCCGTCTTGTCGCCCTCGAAGCCGCGCAGATCGGCCTCCATCGTGGAGGCGTAGGCGAGCGTCTTGCCGACCAGGTCGTCGACGACCTGGACGGTGATGTGCTTCGAGGAACGGGTCACGACCAGGCGCGGGCGCTCGGGAGTGCCAGACACCTTCTTGCGACCACGGACCTGGCGACGCAGACGGGACTTGACCCGGCTTGCGGTGTGCTTGTTGTTGCTCAGCGAGATCGCCATGTCACTTACCGGCCTTTCCGACCTTGCGGCGGATGTGCTCGCCGGCGTAGCGAACGCCCTTGCCCTTGTAGGGCTCGGGCTTGCGCAGCTTGCGGATCTTCGCGGCGGTCTCGCCGACGAGCTGCTTGTCGATGCCGAGCACGCCGAGGCGGGTCGGACCATCGGTGGTGAAGGTGATGCCCTCGGGGGCGTCGAAGACGATCGAGTGGGAGTAACCGAGCTGGAACTCCAGCTGGGTCGGGCCCTTCGGCAGGACGCGGTAACCCACGCCCACGATCTCGAGCTTCTTCTCGTAACCCTCGGTGACGCCCACGACCATGTTGTTGACCAGCGTGCGGGTCAGCCCATGGAGGGACTTGCTGATGCGCTCCTCGTCGGGACGCTTGACGTCGAGGACGCCATCGCCCTTCTCGACGGTGATCGGTGCGGCCACGGCGTGCGACAGGGTGCCCTTGGGGCCCTTGACGGTCACCAGCTGGCCATCGATCGCCACGTCGACACCGGACGGGACCGCGACGGGAAGCTTGCCAATACGCGACATGTCGTTGTTCTCCTTCTCGGTCTCGTCGTTACCAGACGTAGGCGAGGACTTCCCCACCCACGCCCTTCTTGTTGGCCTGGCGGTCGGTCAGCAGGCCCTGGCTCGTCGAGATGATCGCGACGCCCAGCCCGCCGAGCACCTTCGGGAGACCCGTGTGCTTGGCGTAGACCCGGAGACCGGGCTTGCTGATCCGGCGGACGCCCGCGATGGAGCGCTCCCGGTTGCGGCCGTACTTGAGCGTGATGGTCAGCGTCTTGCCGACCTCCCCTTCAGTCGGCTCCTTCACGTCGAACGACGTGATGTAGCCCTCCTGCTTGAGGATCTCGGCGACGCCCTGCTTCAGCTTGCTGTACGGCATCGACACCGCGTCGTGGTACGCCTGGTTGGCGTTGCGCAGACGAGTGAGCATGTCTGCGATCGGGTCAGTCATCGTCATGATGTTTTCTTTCTCGCCGTGGTTTCGCGCCGGGCCCTGTCATGGGGCAGGCCGGGCGACCTTCAGCGTGTAGAGGTGATTACCAGGAGGACTTGGTCACGCCGGGCAGCTCGCCCCGGTGCGCCATCTCTCGGAGGCAGATGCGGCACAGGCCGAACTTGCGGTAGACGGCCTTGGGCCGGCCGCAGCGCTGGCAACGGGTGTAGCCGCGCACCGCGAACTTCGGCTTGCGAGCGGCCTTGACCTTCAGGGCGGTCTTCGCCATGTCAGTTCTCCTTGAACGGGAAGCCGAGCTGCTTCAGCAGCGCACGGCCCTCGTCGTCGTTGGTGGCGGTGGTGACGATCGTGATGTCCATACCGCGCGAGCGGTCGATCCGGTCCTGGTCGATCTCGTGGAACATGACCTGCTCGGTGAGACCGAAGGTGTAGTTGCCACGACCGTCGAACTGGCCGGGGTTCAGACCGCGGAAGTCGCGGATCCGGGGCAGCGCCAGCGACAGCAGGCGGTCGAGGAACTCCCACATCCGGTCGCCGCGCAGCGTGGTGTGCGCGCCGATCGGCATGCCCTCGCGCAGCTTGAACTGCGCGATCGACTTGCGCGCCTTGGTGACGAGCGGCTTCTGGCCGGTGATCGCGGTGAGGTCCTTGACGGCACCCTCGATCAGCTTCGAGTCACGAGCCGCCTCGCCGACACCCATGTTGACCACGATCTTGGTCAGGCCGGGGACCTGCATGACGTTCTTGATGTCGAACTCGGTCTGCAGCGCGGGGAGGATCTCCTCGCGGTAGCGGGTCTTGAGACGCGGGGTGACCTTCGCGGACGCGGTGGTCGTCTCGGTCTCCGTCTGGGTCTCGGTCATCAGATGTCCTTGCCGGTCTTGCGGGAGATGCGGACGCTGCGCTCCGCCTTGTACGTCGAGCCGTCGGGGCGACGCTTGGTGACCTCGTCACGGCGGAAGCCGATCCGGGTCACGCCGTCGCCGTCGACCAGCATCACGTTGGAGACGTGGATGGGCGCCTCGGCGGTGATGATGCCGCCGGTGGTGCCGGCGCGACCGCCCTGGTTGACGACCTTGGTGTGCCGCTTGACGCGGTTCACGCCCTCGACGATCACCCGCTGCTCCTCACGGAGCACCTGGATGACCTTGCCCTCGGC
>JAOPXG010000228.1 GCA_025965275.1 Nocardioides sp. | reverse complement strand
AGGTTGCCGGGGTAGCCGTCGGGGTGCCAGCCCTCCATCACGCAGTTCTCGATGACGAGCTTGACCCCGTGTTCGCCGGCGCGCTCGACGAGCGGCGCGAACACTTTCTCGGCCTGGGCGAGATTCTCCTTGACCGACAGCGACGGATCACGCCCGACGAAGGTGCCGACCGTCGGGCAACCGAGGAGCGCGGCCGCGTCGATGCAGGCCAGCACGTGGTCGTTGACCGCCGTGCGCTCGGTCGGGTCGGGGTGGAGGTTGTTGTCGTAGAACGCCAGGGAGGAGAGCTCGAGCCCGGCGTCGTCGAACCGCGCCCGGATCCGGAGGGCCTCGTCTTCAGTCAGCTGCTCGACGGCGATGTGGGTCGCGGTGAACGGGCGATCTCCGAGATCAGGCCACGCGGCGACCTCGAGTGCCTGGTAGCCCTGCTCGACGGCGTAGTCGATGAGGGTGTCGAGGCTGAGATCTGGCAGGCAGGCGGTGAGGAAGCCCAGCTTCATGCCACTCCTTCATCGGCGATGGTGCCTGGATTCTAATGTCTCTGATCGACAGAATAAAGGTCGCTGGCAAAAAAAACATCCGTTCCGAACGCTAATATGCATCGCATGGCCGGCCTGGATCCCCCCCGCGACGTGCTCGCCGTGGTCCATCGGGTCCGCGAGCTGGGCGCCACCACGCGGGCGGACCTGGGTCGCAGCCTCGGGCTGGGACGAGGCGTCGTCAACCAGCGGCTCGGCGTGCTCCGTGACCTGGGCCTGGTCGAGGAGGGCGACGTCCGGTCCTCCTCCGGTGGTCGGGCGCCCCGGGAGCTGCGGTTCCGCGGCGTCGCGGGCTACGTCCTGGTCGCCGACCTCGACGCCTCGGCGTTCGCCGCGGGCGTCAGCGACCTCACCGGGCGGCTGGTCGCGACCGACGAGGTCTGCTCGGACGTCGCCGACGGGCCCGAGGTGGTCCTGGACCGGGTGGCCGACGCCTGGGAGCGGCTGTGCCGCTCGACCGGCATCCCGCTCGACCAGGTCTGGGGCATCGGGCTGGGCGTGCCCGGACCGGTGGAGTTCGCGACCGGCCGTCCGATCGCGCCGCCGATCATGCCGGGCTGGGACGCGTACGACGTGCGCGAGCACCTCGGCGCCCGCTTCTCGGTGCCGGTGTGGGTGGACAACGAGGTCAACCTCGAGGCGCTCGGCGAGGCCCGCGCGGGCTCGGGGGCCGGGGTCACCGACATGGTCTTCGTGAAGCTCGGCGTCGGCATCGGCGCCGGCGTGATCTCCGGGTCGCGGCTGCACCGCGGCGCGCAGGGTGCCGCCGGCGACATCGGCCACGTCGCCGTCGTGGACGACGACCGCGAGCTGT
Source organism: Nocardioides sp. (assembly GCA_025965275.1). Taxonomy (GTDB): domain Bacteria; phylum Actinomycetota; class Actinomycetes; order Propionibacteriales; family Nocardioidaceae; genus Nocardioides. The sequence continues at coordinate 7,764 of JAOPXG010000228.1, read as the reverse complement.
GCCGCTGCGGGAACACCGGCTGCCTCGAGGTCGTCGCCGGTGGTGCGGCGCTGATCCGGCGGGTCCACGAGAGGGCCGCCGGGCCCACCGGGGAGGCCGGCCCCCGCCTCGGCTCGCTGGTGGCCTCTGGCCAGCCCGTGGCCATCGCGGACATCACCGCGGCGGGCGCGCAGGGCGACCCGCTGGCGCTGGACCTGCTGACCCAGTCGGCGCGCCTGGTGGGCGGCGCGCTCGCGACGCTGGTGAACTTCTTCAACCCCTCCCTGCTCGTCGTCGGGGGCGGCCTCGTGCAGGGGTCCGACCTCGTGCTCTCCACCATCCGGGAGTCGGTCTACGGGCGGTCCTTGCCGCTGGCGACGAGGAACCTCGTCATCGGCCGCAGCGGACTCGGCCTGACCGCCGGCCTGGTCGGGGCCGCGGCGATGGCCGTCGACGAGCTCCTGGCGGACCGGCGGTTCCACGCCTGGGCGCCCCATCGTTCCCCGCACGGCCATCCAGAGATCGCGAGCATTCCATGAGCCTCCACGTCGTCGCCCACTTCCACGCCGCGCCCGGTCGCGGGCCCGAGCTGCGTGCCCTGCTCGCGCCGCTCGTGGCCCCGACCAGCACCGAGGACGGCTGCCTCACCTACCGCCTGCACGAGGACGGGTCCGACCCGGATCACCTCGTGTTCATCGAGGAGTGGCGCGACGCGGCCAGCCTCGAGGTGCACATGCAGACGCCGCACGTCGCCGGCATGCTGGCCGACGTCCCGCCGCTGCTGGCCAGGCCCGTGGCGGCGTACCGGCTCGCCGAGATCTGAGCCGCGCTCGGCCCGAGGTCGGCTCGGGTCAGCTCGCCGTCGGCAGCAGCTGGGGGACGCTGCGGCTCCCGGCCCAGTCGGCGAAGTACTCCGGGGCGAAGATCTCGTGCAACGCCAGGGCCGCCGCGCCCTGCAGCGCCGAGCCGGAGCCGAGGCCCACCTTGCCGATCACCAGCTCGCGGGTGGCCAGCGGCAGGGAGCGCGAGTAGACGATGTTGCGCACGGTGGCGAGGTAGGCGTCGCCCGCGGCCATCAGCCGTCCGCCCAGCAGGATGAGCGCGGGGTTGAAGAAGTTGACGATCAGCGCGAGCGTGTCGCCGACCAGCCGGGCGGAGTCGCTCATCAGCTTCATACACGAGTAGTCGCCGCTCAGCGCGCCGTCGACGACGTCGTCACCGGTGACCGGACGGCCCGCGGTCCGCTCGAGGAGGAACGGGCTCTCGCCGCGATCGACCAGCTCCTGGCCCTGGCGGCCGAGGGCCCAGCCGCTGGCGAGGGCCTCCAGGCAGCCGGTGTTGCCGCACCGGCACACGATCGCCGGGTCGTCGCTGACCTTGACGTGGCCGATGTCGCCGGCCGAGCCCTGGGCGCCGCGGTGCAGCACCCCGTTGGAGATCAGCCCGGCGCCGATGCCGGTGCTGAGCTTGACGACCACCACGTCACGCTGGTTCATCGCGGTACCGCCGCGCAGCTCGCCGAGGGCCATCACATTCACGTCGTTGTCGACCCACACCGGCACGCCGTACCGCTCCTGGAGGCGGCGCCGTACGTCGACGTCGCTCCATCCCGGCATGATCGGCGGACTCACCGCAAGGCCCGTGGCGTGCTCGATCGGGCCGGGCACGCCCAGCCCGATCCCCCACAGCTGACGACCGGCGTCCTGGGCGGTGACCAGGACCTTGTCGAACTCCTCGCACAGCGCCTTCAACGTCTGCTCGGGTCCAAGAGCGATGTCGTGCTCGATGCTGGCCTGCACCAGGATCTGGCCGCTGAGGTCGGCGAGGCCGACGAACATCGATCGGGCGCCGATGTCGGCGCAGAGCACGTGGCCACTGGTCGTGTTGAAGTGCAGGCCACGCGGCGAGCGCCCACGGGGGACCGAGAGCCGATCGCCCTCACCGAGCAGCCCTAGCTCGAGGAGCTGATCCAGGCGACGCGACACGACGGCGCGCCCGAACTGCGTGGCACGGGCGAGGTCGGGCCGGGTCACCGCCTGTCCCGACCGCACCAGCTCCAGGATCTCGAGCAGGCTGCGGGACTCTTCGTCGTCGAGCATTCGCGAACGATATCGTGCGCTCCGCGCAGCCGGAGTCGGCTGGCGGGCCGATCAGGAGCGGGCAGCCGGTCAGCCGGCCAGCGTGAGGCCGGTCGTCGCGGCCGCGAGTTCCTTGACGCGGGTCCAGTCGCGCGCAGCGACGGCGTCGGAGGGAGTCAGCCAGGAGCCACCCACGCACCCGACGTTCGGAAGCGCGAGATAGCTCGCCGCGTTCGCCTCGGTGACGCCGCCGGTGGGGCAGAACCGGGCCGAGGGCACCGGGGCGTGCAGCGCCTTCAGGAACGCCGTGCCGCCCGCGGCCTCTGCCGGGAAGAACTTGAGCTCGCGGTAGCCGCGCTCGAGCAGCGCGAGCACCTCCGAGACCGTCGACGCGCCGGGGAGGTGGGGCAGCCCGGTCTGCGTCATGGCGTCGAGGAGCTGGTCGGTGCTGCCGGGCGAGACCAGGAACTGCGCGCCCGCCGCTGCCGCCTGGGCGGCCTGGTCGGGGCTCACGATGGTGCCCGCGCCGACCACGATCTCCGGAACCTCGGCCGCGATTCGCCGGATCGCCTCGAGCCCGACCGGGGTGCGCAGCGTGAGCTCGATGACGGGCACACCGCCGTCGACCAGTGCGCGGGCCACTCCCACTGCCTCGTCGGTGTCGTGGACGACGACCACGGGGATCACGGGACTGAGGCTCAGAAGGGACTCGATCACGATGCACGAGGCTAGCAACGCCGGCCGGCCCCGCGCGCGTCGTCTCAGGACCGTGACCCGCTGCCTGCGTGTGGCGCCGGGCGCCGGCCGACGAAGTCAGTCCTGGTTGAGGGAGAGTGCGTGCACGGGGCAGGCCCAGACCGCGCGTTCGGCGGCGGCCACCTGGTCCTCCGGGGGAGAGGCGTTCAGCACCTCGACGAAGTTCTCGTCGTTGATCGCGAACAGCCCCGGGGCCGCGGCGACACACTCGCCGTACGCCTCGCAGGCGTCGACGTCTGCCTCGATCATCACCATGGCGCGTCCCCTTCCGGGTGGGTCGGATCCGCGCCGGCGAGGTACTGCCTCACGTGCGCGGAGATCTCGTCGTACAGCTCGGAGGCCGCATCGAGTTGCCTCGTCATCCCGTAGAAGGCGTGGATCATCCCCGGGTAGCAGGTGTAGGTGACCGGCACGCCGTCCTCGCGCAGCCGGCGCGCGTACGCCTCGCCGTCGTCGCGCAGCACGTCGTACTCCGCCGTGACCACGAGTGCCGGGGGCAGCCCGGCGAGGCTCACGGCGGCCATCGGCGCTGCGTACGGGTGGGCCTTGTCGTCGTCGTGCCGCAGGTAGTGATCGGCGAACCACCGCATGTCGTCGGCCTCGAGCAGCAGGCCGGTCGCGTTGTCGCGCATGGACGGCGTCTCCACCCCGAACTGGGTCGGGACGTGCACGAGGATCTGGGCGGCGATCGCCGGGCCGTCCAGGTCCCGGGCCTTCAGGCACACCGCGGCGGCCAGAGTGCCACCGGCGCTGTCACCGATCACCCCCACTCGGTCGGGGTCGATGCCCAAGTCCCCTGCGTTCTCCACCACCCACTGGGTCGCGGCATAGGCGTCGTCGAACGGGACGGGGAACGGGTGCTCCGGGGCCTTCTGGTAGTTGACGGCGACGACCACGCAGTCGGTGCGGTTGGCCAGGGCCCGACTGGGACTGTCGAAGATCCCGATGTTGCTGATCACGAAGCCGCTGCCGTGGAAGTAGACGAGCGCGGGTGCGGCGCCATCGCCCGCCGTCTCGGGCCGGTAGACCCGCACCGGCAGGTCCGCGGTGGGCCCCGGCACGAAGTGGTGCTCGACCGAGGCCACGGGCTCCGGAGGACCGAACAGGTCGAGGAACCCGTAGGCCCCGCGGCGCGCCTCGGCCACCGTCTGCTGGCTCAGCGGGCGCGCGTCAGCGGTGCTCAGCGACTTCAGAAGAGCGGCGGCCTGGGGGTGCAGTGGCATGGGTGGACTTCCCGTCAGGACGCACCGGTCGCGGTGACCTGGGGCCCAGGCCCGCGCAGCGCGACCAGCAGTCGCCCGTCGACCACGTCGACGGGGTAGGTGGCGAGTGGGACCCGGGCCGGCCGCCGCACAGGCTCGCCGGTCAGCACGTTGAAGCGGCCGTTGTGTTTGGGGCACTCGATGATGCAGTCGTCGAGGTGCCCGGTCGAGAGATCGGCTTGGCCGTGGGTGCAGATGCCATCGGTGAGCGCGTAGGTGTTCCGCCTGGTGCGATACAGCGCGTAGGTGTGGTCCTCGATGTCGATGCGGGTGACCTGACCCGGCATCACCAGGTCGGCCGGGCCGAGATCGGTACGGGACTCCAACCCGGCGGCGACGGCCATGCTGGTCGCCAGGCTTCCGGAGGAAGTTCTCATGCCGTTGAGGCGGTACGAGGCGTCCTCGGGTACCTCGCGTCCAGGGATCTCCCAGTCCGGGTTGCGACGCTGCATCCGCAGCGCCAGCACGATCTCCTTGTAGGCGGCGAACATGGAGGTCTTCGGCGCTGGGAGGTGCTCCTTCACCTCCTCGTGCAAGGCGGGAAGCGCGTGATACGGCACCGAGGGGAAGAGGTGGTGCTCGAGGTGGTAGTTCATGTTGAGGTAGAGGAACCGGAAGACCGGGTTCATGTAGACGGTCCGGGTGCTGTAGCGGTGGTCGAGCACGTCCTCGTTGAGCCCGGCGTGCTGGGTGATCGCGAAGAACCACACCAGCCAGACGCCGTAGAACGACGGGAGACCCACGAACAGGAGCGGGACGAGCGAGCCCGCCGCGATGCACCAGACCACGACGGCGCCGAGAATCAGTGCGAAGGCGCGGGCTTCACGGACGACCCGCGGCATCTCCTCCTCGGGCACGAACTCGCGGGTGTCCTCATCGATCCTCCCGAGTGCGTGCTGACCGATTCGGAGCAGCATTCGAGGGCCGCTGATCAGGTTCAGATAGTTCGGCAGCACCGTTCGGAACCGGAACGGCCGGGGGAAGCTGATCTCGGGGTCGCGGCCGACGATGATCGTGTCGGAGTGGTGGCGGACGTGCGACCAGCGCCACAGCGTCGGCTCACGCAGCAGCATGAAGGAGGCGAGCGCGTAGACGACGTCGTTGGGCCAGCGCGTCCTGAAGGCAGTGCCATGGCCGTTCTCGTGCCACCGCGGGTCGGCGGCTCCCCCGTACAGCGCGCCGTACGCGGCGAACGCCGGGACCGCCCACCACGTGCCGAGGGCGATGTAGGCCAGTAGTCCGGTCGCGACGAGCAGAAGCAACCAGAGCGCGGTGTCGCGGATCGCGGGACCGTTGCGCCGCGTCATGAGCTCGCGGAGTCGCTCCGGAGCAATAGGCGGGCGATACCACTCGGCATCGGTGAGCCCGAGAAGCACGGCTTGCTTGGACCGTGGACCCGTCAGGCGGTAATCACGGCCCACCGGCTCGCCCGCACCGGCGATCGATGCCTGCCCAGTCTCCATCGACGCTCCCTGTCAGTGGCAACGCCTGCCGTGATATCGGTCGGCGGCAATCGAAGATATGCTCGCGACAGACATAATGTCAACGGTCACGACGTCGGCACGGACCCGTCGAGTTCGACGTCGGGTCGGCGGTCTAGATGCCGTAGTCGGTTCGTCAGGGTCCGGACCCTTGCCTTCGCGGTCCATCGGTCGGCGAGGCCGCTCGTGGCCGACCCGCGAGCCGTGTCGTGCGAGAGGTCAGTCCTTCCATCGGAAGGAGGCGATCACGGAGTCGACGATCTCGCGGCGCTCTGCGGCCGTGTAGTCGTTGAGGCTGAAGCTGATGCTGATCGCGCGCCCGTGGGAGCCGGTCCCGACCTCTTCGTAGGGTCCGCGGACCGGTGCGGTCCCTGCGATGCGGTACGCCGTCACGCCGTCGAGCTCGACGTCCGCCTTCCGGGTGAGCTTCGAGCCGGGAAGCTGGTCCATGGCGTCACGGGCACGGTCGTCGAGCGAGTAGCCCGACGCGCCGGCCAGGTCCACGACGGTGATGAGCTGGATGCCGGTGCTCTTCGCGGGGCTCCCGCTGTAGGTGTTCGGGTAGCCGTTCTTGTTGTCCTTCCACCCTTCGGGGAGGTTGACGGTGGCCGATCCGGTGTCCAGCAGCAGTCCCGAGGCCGGGGTCATCGAGGGCTCGGTCGACTCGCTGGGTGACGTGGAGGCCGTCGGCGAGGGCGACGTCGAGGCCGGGGGCGCCGGCGTCGGATCGTCCGGGTCGTCGTCCGAGCAGGCGCCGAGGGTGAGGGCGAGCAGGGCGACCGCGCCGGCCGTCAGCTGGGTCGTGCGACGCACCAGTTCCTCCTGGATCGGAAGTCGAGCGGCCAGAGTGTTATCATAGGCCGTGACCGCGGGTATGCCCCCATCGTTGACTAGTTAGTCATGACTCGGGACGGGGGAGACACCAGAGATGAGCATCTTCAACCTCGGCGACGCGATCGAGTCGGTCGCGGAGCTGATCTACGACGAGGCGATTCTCGCCGAGATCAAGGCAGCGCTGCAGGCGGCAGCCGACGACCTCGAGAAGGGCAAGCACCTTCCGCACCCGCCGGCCGCCTCCTACGGCAACTCCCCGGCCGCAGCTGACCTGGCGGCCAACGCGGCCCTGGCCCGCGAGGTGGTGATGGACGCGATCACCGACATGGCCATCGGTCTCCAGGGCTACCGCACCGTGGTCGACGACTTCCACGCCCGCACCGAGGGTGTGACCGAGACCAGCGTCGCCGACTCCCGCCAGATCCAGGCAGCGACGGACTGCGTCGGCGGCAACCACTTCAAGGAGCCCGCGCAGTGCGGCCTCCCGAGCGCCACCGGGAGTGATGTCTGATGGTGAAGGGTCCCCGCCAGTCGGAGCTCGACCAGTACGTCGCCACCGTCGTGCCCACCCACCTGGGTGACGCCTCGTCCGCGTGGCTGGACGGTCAGACGGCGCTGAACAAGATCGCCTACGAGCTCGAGCAGCGTGTACCGACGATCCACGAACGGTTCAAGGGCGCGACGGCGCAGCAGACGGCGGCGGCGTTCACGAAGTCGGCCGGGTCGATGCAGAGCAAGGCCGTCGAGATGGGGCAGGGCGCCGAGGCGCTGGCGACGGCCGCGGCCGCGCTGAAGACCGCCCACGACAAGAGCGTGTCGATGGGCGACGGCGGTTCCTTCCCGACCAAGAAGCAGACCTCCCCGGGTGGCAACTCCGAGGAGGAGGTCCAGAACCAGAAGGACTACGACACCGCGGTCGGGCAGTACTGGGCCGACTACCACAGGCGCGAGACCGAGTCGGCTACGGCCATCAAGGACATGGAGACCGCGCTCAAGCACTCGTCGAGCCAGATGCAGAAGATCCACGGCCAGCCCGCTCCGCGTCCCCACGAGGACAGCAGCGGCGGCGGCGGTGGCGGCGGCCACCAGAGCCCCCGCCTCCCCCAGGGTCCGGGATCCAGCGGTGGCGGCGGCAACGGTGGCGGCACCGGCGGGGGCACTGGCGGCGGCGGCACCGGTGGTGGCGGCGACATCGGCGGCACTGGGGGCGGCGGGACCGGTGGCGGCGGCACGGGCGCCGGTGACGGCGGTGTCCCCAGTGGTGGCACGCTCGGTACGGTCGGCGGCGGCGGGACAGGGACGACCGGCGTCGGTGTGACCGGGGTCGGCTCGTGCGGCTGCCTCGGCACCTCGCTCGGCGCCGGCGGCGCCCTC
>JAOPXG010000225.1 GCA_025965275.1 Nocardioides sp. | reverse complement strand
CCGTGCCCGACGAGGGCCTCGTTCGCGAACGGGCCGTAGACGTCGGCGGTGTCGAAGAGCGTCACGCCGAGATCCACGGCCCGGTGCAGCGTGGCGCGGGACTCGGCGTCGTCGAAGTCGGTGCCGTAGGTGCCCGACATCGACATGCAGCCCAGGCCGATGGCGGACACCTCGAGCCCGGCGCCGAGCGTGCGGGTCTCCATCGGTCCGCTCACTTCCCGGCCGGCTGGTCGGGGGAGGGGAACGCCGACTCGACCTCGCGCACGACCATGGAGTCGATGAAGGCCGCGGGCCGGTCGCCGATCACCTCGGCCCGCTCGTCGGTGGCGCGGTAGCGCGCCTCCTGCTCCTCGGCGCTGCCCTCACCGGTCAGCTCCCGGACCCACGTGAAGGTGTTGGTCTCGCGGTCCACCCACGCCGTGCGCACGGGGAGTCCGTACTTCTCGTGCAGGGGTACGACGGCGCCGTGGAACAGGTCCAGCCATTCGTCCATGAGGTTCGGCTTGATCCGATAGGTCCGCAGTTGGAAGACCACGTCTGTTCCTTCTCGTCGGGAGGGTGAGCGCGGGCGGGTGCGCGACGCGGCGAACCGCATATCTACGTGCAACATATGCAGGCACGTTGCACGTTACGCACTTTGAGCGTATCGTTCGGCTCGAAGGGGCGTCAAGGGAGCATGTCGGTCGGTCGTCGGCACAGGAGGAGAAGCGTGAGGTCGGTGGGCCGCGTCCCCTCGTTCGTGACCGTCGGCGAGACGATGGCGGTCTTCATCCGCGATCCTGACGGACCCGCCGACCGCTACCAGCTCACCGCCGCCGGCTCCGAGAGCAACGTGGCGATCGGCCTCGCGGGGCTCGGCATCCGGGCCCGATGGCTGTCCCGTCTCGGCCAGGATGACCTCGGACGCTTCGTCCACGACTTCGTCGCCGGCCACGGGGTCGAGGTGGAGGTGGCCTGGGACGCGACGCGGCCGACCGCGTCGTGCGTGAAGGAGGTGCAGGCCTCCGGCTCGCGCATGCGGTACTACCGCAGCACGAGTGCGGCGCGCCGGCTCGACCTGCTCGACCTCGCAGCCGTCCGCGACGCCGACCACCTGCATCTCACCGGGGTGACGCCGGCGCTCTCGTCGGAGGACCGCGACGTCGTCAGCGCCATGCTGCACCGGCGCGAGGGCGCCGGCCGCACGAGCTTCGACGTGAACTACCGCCCGCAGCTCTGGGCCGGCCCGGAGCAGGCAGCCGCGGAGCTCGTGCCGCTCGCGCAGGCCGCCGACATCGTGTTCATCGGGGACGACGAGGCACGCTGGCTGCTCGGCACCGACGACCCCGCCGAGGTCGCCGACCTGCTGCTGCGACGCGAGGACCAGGAGCTCGTGCTCAAGGGCGGGGAGGGAGCGGCCATGCTGCTCACCCAGGGCGGGGATCCGGTCGCCGAGCCCGCGCACCGCGTCGAGGTCGTCGACCTGACCGGCGCCGGTGACGCCTTCGCCGCCGGCTACCTCGCGGCACGCTTCTGGGGATGGTCGCCGCGTGCGAGACTCCGCACGGGCCACCTGCTTGCGTCGCGGGTGATCGGGGTAGTCAGTGACATCGGGCCACGGCTCGGCGACACCGAGCTCGCCGACCTCTCCCGCAAGACGGGGGAGCGCCTTCCGGAGACGATCGGAGGACGCGCATGAGTCAGACACTCGACCGTGCCCTGCAGGTGCTGGAGTTCGTCGGCGAGCGGCCCCGCCGCATCGGCGACATCGCCGCCCGCCTGGATGTGCACCACTCCACGGCGCTGCGGTTCCTGCACACACTGCGCAAGCACGGCTTCGTGCAAGAGCTTCCCGACCACAGCTACCGGTTGGGGCCGACGATGTTCCGGCTCGGCTACCAGGCACTCGAAGGCATCGAGCTTCGATCGGTGGCGCGGCCGGCCATGGAGCGCCTCCGCGAGCTCACCGGCGAGACCGTCCACCTCGGCTCCCTCGAGGACGGCAGCGTGCTCTACGTCGAGAAGGTCGAGGCCAACCACCCGGTGCGGATGCACTCCAGGATCGGCGCCGTCGCGCGGCTGCACTGCACCGGCGTCGCCAAGGGGATCGTCGCGTTCCTGCCGCAGGCCGACCGCGACGAGCTGCTCGACGGCTACGAGCTGTCCCGGATGACCGACCACACGATCGTCGACCGAGCCGCGCTCGAGGACGAGCTGGCACTGAGCCGGGAGCGTGGCTACGCCCTCGACGCCGAGGAGAACGAGCCGGGCATCCACTGCATCTCGGCGCCGGTGTTCTCCGGCGAGGGGCGGGTTGTCGGCGCCTTCAGCGTGACCGCTCCGATCTCGCGCGTCGACCGTCAGACCCTGCTGAGCTTCGCCCCTGCCCTGGTCGAGGCGACCCGGGACACCTCCCGCCAGCTGGGGTGGCAGTGAGCATTCCGGTGCAGGCGCCGCTGCGCACGACCTCGATCCTGCGCGGCTTCGAGCCCGAGCGCTCCCGCGACCACGCCGAGGAGTCCTGGGCCGCAGGCATGGACCTCGTGGAGGTGCCGGTGCAGGGCGAGCCCGGTTGGGCCTCGCTGCAGGCGGTCGCCGAGGCAGCGAACGGGCGGCTCTTCGGGGCCGGGACCGTGCTCACCGTCGAGGACGCCCGACGGGCGCTCGACCTGGGCGCGTCGGTGATCATCGCGCCCGGCACGGACGCCGCGGTGATCGACGTGACCGTCGCTGCCGGAGCGATTCCGATGCCCGGTGTGCTCACGCCCACCGACGTGGGCACGGCGGTCCGGCACGGGGTGCGCACGGTGAAGCTCTTCCCGGCCTCCGTGGTCGGTCCCGGCTGGATCCGGGCGCTGCGGGGCCCGTTCCCGCGCGTCGGCGTCGTGGCCGTCGGCGGGGTCGACCTCGGCAACGCCGCTGAGTACCTGCGCGCCGGCGCGGTCGGCGTCGGCTTCGGCGGCTCCGTGACGGACCTGCTGCGCTCCGCCGACCCGGCGGCCGTGGTCGCGGAGCTGCACGAGCTCGCCGAGCTGAGTGCCAGCCGGCACCGCGTCAGCTGACCTGCGCGAGCCGGCACCGCCCGAGCCGGCCGCGGGGGCGCTCGCGTAGCCCTGAGGCCACGGGGCGTCCGGCCTCCGGATTCGCCCGCGACCCGGACGTGCTGACGTCATGATGTCTCTTGACGCTGTGGTCACCGTCACCGTAGAGTCTGCAATATGCGCGTAACCTATGCATATGTTGCACAGTCCGCCTCGGAGCGGGTGGTGATCTCGTGAAGGTGCTCGTGTGTGTCACCCAGGCGCTGGAGGTCTCTTCCTACCTGGAGTTCACCCCGGACGGCACCGCCATCGACGCTGCGTTCGTCACCGGGAGCCTCAACGAGGCCGACCAGAACGCCGTCGAGGAGGCGCTCGCGCTGACCGACGGCGACGGCGAGGTGGTCCTCGTCAGCGCCGGCGGCGACGAGGCGGAGGAGGCGCTGCGCGCCGGCCTCACGATGGGGGCGCACCGCGCCCTACGAGTCCCCCTCTCGCCGGCCGAGCTGGCCGACAGCCGCACGGTGGCCGCCGCGCTCTCCCAGGCCGTGGCGGACGAGCAGCCCGACCTGGTGCTGACCGGCGTCCAGGCCTCCGACACCGGCGGGCAGTCGACCGGCCCGGCCCTCGCGGCCGCCGCGGACCTGCCCTGGGCGACCGTCGTCCGCTCGCTCGGCAGCGACGGCCGGACGCTGACTGCCCGGCGCGAGTTCGAGGGCGGCGTGTCGGAGCTGGTCCAGGTCGACCTGCCGGCCCTCGCCACGGTCCAGGTCGGCGCGAACCAACCGCGCTACGGGACCTTCAAGGACAAGATGCGCGCCAAGAAGGCCGAGATCGCGGTGCTCACGCCCGTCGACCTGCCGACCCCGCGTGTGGTGCTCACCCGGATGAGCCCCAACCAGGCCGGTGGCCGGACCGTCCAGATGGTGCAGGGCGGACCCGCCGAGGTCGCCGCCCGCATCCTGAGCATCGTTCGTGAGGTGCAGTGATGACCCGCTCGCTCGTCGTCGCCGAGATCGTTGACGGCGCCGTCTCCCCTCTGACCGCGGAGGCCGTCTCGGCCGCCGCCTCGCTCGGCGGGGACGTGGTCCTCGCCGTGGTCGACCCCGATGCCGGTGCGCTCGCCGCCCAGGCCGCGCTGGCGGGCGTCACGGAGGTCGTCACCGTGACGGCGCCCGGCACCGACCGCGACCACGAGCAGATGCTGCACGCGGTCGAGGCCCTCGTCGCCGACGTCGCCCCGCAGGTCGTGGTCGCCGGCTTCACGATCCGCTCCACGGCATGGGCCGCTGCTCTCGCCGAGCGGCTCGACCTGGCGTTCGTGCCGGACGTCGTGTCGCTGACCGCGGCCGGTGCCGAGATCACCGCCGAGCGCTCCATCTACGACGGCCGGGTCCGCGCCGAGTACGCCTTCCCGACCGGCCGCCCCGTGGTCGCCCTGGTTCGCGCAGCGTCCTGGCCGCCCGCCGAGCCGGCCGCCGCGTCCGCGACCCGGGCCCTCGACGTCGACCTGCCCCCCTCGCGGGTCCGTGCAGGCGAGCTGACCCGGCCTTCCGGCGACGTGGACCTGACCGGGTCCGACGTCATCTTCGCGGTCGGCCGCGGCGTCGGCTCGGAGGAGAACATCGCGGCCTTCGCCGACATCGCGCGCCGCCTCGGCGCGGGCCTCGGCGCCTCGCGCCCGATCATCGACGCCGGCTGGCTGCCCGCCGTCCACCAGGTCGGCCAGACGGGCGTGACGGTCAAGCCCAAGGTCTACGTCGCGCTCGGCATCTCCGGCGCCCTGCACCACCTCGCCGGCATGCAGAACAGCAAGACGATCATCGCGGTCAACACCAACGAGGACGCGCCCATCTTCGGGTACGCCGACGTGGGTGCGGTCGCGGACATCCACGAGGTCGCCGAGCAGCTGCAGGCGCTCCTCTAGCACGACGACGGACCATCTGGTCGGGACAGGGAGAACTCGTGAGCACAGACGTGGCGGACGTCCTCATCATCGGCGCGGGCGCGTCGGGCGGCGTGGCGGCGAAGCATCTCGCCGAGGCGGGCTTCGGCGTGGTGGTCCTCGAGCAGGGGGACTGGGTCAACCAGAGCGACCTGCCGGGGCTGCGACCGGAGTACGAGGTGCTGGGCGGAGGCCCGTGGCACCCGAACCCGAACGTGCGCCAGCGTCCCGAGGACTATCCGATCAACCTCGACGACTCCGCCGCCATGATCGGCATGTTCAACGGCGTCGGCGGCAGCACCATCCTCTACGCGAGCTGCTGGTGCCGCGCCAAGCCGTCGGACTTCCGGGTCCGCACCCTCGACGGGGTCGCCGACGACTGGCCGGTGAGCTACGAGGAGCTCGAGCCGTTCTACCGCCAGGTGGAGTACGACCTGGGCATCTCCGGTCAGGCCGGCAACCCGGCGTACCCGCCGGGCTACGCCCCGCCGCTGCCCAGCCTGCCGATCAACATGGCCGGACGCGTGATGGCGCAGGGCATGAACAAGCTGGGCTGGCACTGGTGGCCCGGCTACAACTCGATCCCCTCCCAGGACCACCTCCACCAGAAGAAGTGCGTGCGGTACGGCGTCTGCATGTATGGCTGCCCTCAGGGCGCGAAGGGCTCGACCGACGTCGCGCTCTTCCCCGATGCGCTCGCCCATGGCGCGCGCGTCGTGACCCGCGCCCGGGTCGCGCGGATCAGCCTCGACGAGAACGGCCTCGCGAACGGGGCGGTCTACTTCCAGGACGGTGTGGAGAAGTTCCAGCCGGCCAAGCTGGTCCTGGTCGGCGCCAACGGCATCGGCACGCCGCGGCTGCTGCTGATGTCGGAGTCCGCAGGCCACCCCGACGGGCTCGCGAACAGCTCCGGACTCGTGGGCAAGCGCTTCATGACCCACCCCTTCGGCACCTCCGTGGGGCTCTACGAGGAGGACCTCGAGGACTGGGTGGGCCCCACCGGCGAGGCGATCGAGTCCATGCAGTTCTACGAGACCGACCCCTCCCGCGGGTTCGTGCGCGGCAGCAAGTGGCACATCATCCCGTCCGCGGGCCGGCCCCTCGGCATGATCAACCGCTTCACGATGGGTGAGGGCGGCGTCGCCGACGAGCCGTTCTGGGGCGAGGCGTTCACCGAGCGGATGAAGGCGTCCGTGGGCCACCTGATCGAGTGGATGATCATGCCCGACGACCTGCCCGAGGAGCACAACCGGATCACGCTCGACCACTCGAAGACGGACTCCGACGGACTGCCCGGCGCGAAGGTCGCCTACGTCACCGGCGAGAACACCCGCAAGCTGGTCGACTGGAACCTCCAGCGCAGCCTGGAGGCACACGAGGCGGCCGGAGCCACGAAGGCCTGGATCACCAACCGCAACAACCCGTCCTGGCACAACATGGGCACCGCGCGGATGGGCGATGACCCGGAGACCTCGGTCGTCAACAGGTGGGGGCAGGCCCATGACGTCGCGAACCTGTTCGTCATCGACGGCAGCCAGTTCGTCACGGCCACGGGCGTCAACCCGACGGCGACGATCTGTGCGCTGGCGAGGCGGACGGCGGCGTACCTGGTGGAGAACCGGCGCGAGCAGAAGGTGTCGACGGCATGAGCATCACGAACGTGACGATCCAGCCGGCCTCGGCGC
>JAOPXG010000216.1 GCA_025965275.1 Nocardioides sp. | reverse complement strand
GCGCCCGGTCCGTGCCCTTGAGCTGGGTGGCGGCGTTGATCTCGTCCTGGCTCGCCCCGTCGGGCTGGTCGGACGTGATGTCGATGTCGTACTTGTCCTCGAACGCCTTGATGATGTTGCCGTAGTTTGCCCAGTCGGGCGGCAGGGCGATGACGTTGAGCTTGCCCTCCTCCTCCGCGGCCTTGACCAGGGCATCCATGCCGCCGAAGTCCTCCGCGGAGGTGGCGGTCTTGGCGTCGACCCCGCCGCTGTTGCTGCTGCTGTTGCCGTCACTGTCGGCCGGCGGCCCGCAGGCCGCGAGGGTCGTGGCCGCAGCCAGGGCGACCAGGGTGACGAACGATCTGCGTACCAACACGTGGAACCTCCCTGAATGAGGCGCTCGATGCGCCTCGCGGACACTCCCGAATGAAGCCGACTCGGACGTTACCGTGAGTTGGCCCCCCTCGGGCACCAGAATGAAGGGCTGGGGTGGGGTGGCGAGTGCCCGCGGCTCGCGGCGTAGTCTCAGCGGCCGTGGCGAACGATCCCGAGTTCCGATACTCCGACCTGCTCCCGACCGGCCCCGACGACACGCCGTACCGGCTGGTGACGACGGAGGGGGTCTCCACCTTCGAGGTGAACGGGCGGACCTTCCTGGAGGTCAGGCCCGAGGCGATCCAGCGGCTGACCGCCGAGGCGATGCACGACATCAGCCACTACCTGCGCCCGGCGCACCTCGCGCAGCTGCGCAAGATCATCGACGACCCGGAGGCCTCGGGCAACGACCGCTTCGTCGCGCTCGACCTGCTCAAGAACGTCAACATCTCCGCCGGCGGCGTGCTGCCGATGTGCCAGGACACCGGCACCGCGATCGTGATGGGCAAGAAGTCCGAGGGCGTGCTCACCGGCGCCGACGACGGCGAGGCGATCTCGCGCGGCGTGTACGACGCGTACACGAAGCTCAACCTGCGCTACTCGCAGCTCGCGCCGCTGACGACGTACGACGAGAAGAACACCGGCACCAACCTGCCCGCGCAGATCGAGCTCTACTCGACTCCTCAGACGTCCGGCAGGCCGGAGTACAAGTTCCTCTTCATGGCCAAGGGCGGCGGATCGGCGAACAAGTCGTTCCTCTTCCAGGAGACGAAGGCGATCCTCAACCCGACGCGGATGCTCCAGTTCCTCGACGAGAAGATCCGCTCGCTCGGCACGGCCGCCTGCCCGCCGTACCACCTGGCGGTCGTCATCGGCGGCACCTCGGCGGAGTTCGCGCTGAAGACCGCGAAGTACGCCTCGGCCCACTACCTCGACAACCTCCCGACATCGGGATCCCTGTCTGCACACGGGTTCCGCGACCTCGAGCTCGAGGAGGAGGTCTTCAAGCTGACCCAGTCCTTCGGGATCGGGGCGCAGTTCGGCGGCAAGTACTTCTGCCACGACGTGCGCGTCGTCCGGCTCCCCCGCCACGGCGCCTCGTGCCCGGTCGCGATCGCCGTGTCGTGCTCGGCCGACCGGCAGGCGCTCGGCAAGATCACGGCCGAGGGCGTCTTCCTCGAGCAGCTCGAGACCGACCCGGCGCACTACATGCCCGAGGCCGGGATCGCCGACTCCGTGTCGTCGGGTGGCGCGGGTGGCGAGGTCGTGTCGATCGACCTGAACCGGCCGATGGCCGACATCCTCGCCGAGCTGTCCCGCCACCCCGTGAAGACCCGGCTGTCGCTGACCGGCCCGCTGGTCGTCGCCCGCGACATCGCGCACGCGAAGATCAAGGAGCGGCTCGACGCCGGCGAGGAGATGCCGTCGTATCTCCGCGACCACCCGGTCTACTACGCCGGGCCCGCGAAGACCCCCGACGGCATGGCGTCCGGCTCGTTCGGGCCGACGACCGCCGGACGGATGGACTCGTACGTCGAGCAGTTCCAGGCCGCGGGCGGGTCGAAGGTGATGCTCGCCAAGGGCAACCGCTCCAAGCAGGTGACGGAGGCGTGCGCCACGCACGGCGGCTTCTACCTCGGCTCGATCGGCGGCCCGGCCGCGCGCCTCGCCCAGGACTGCATCAAGTCGGTCTCGGTCCTGGAGTACGAGGAGCTCGGCATGGAAGCGGTCTGGAAGATCGAGGTCGAGGACTTCCCGGCCTTCATCGTCGTCGACGACAAGGGCAACGACTTCTTCACCGACCCCGGCGGCTCGGTCACCGTGCCGCTGAGCTCGATCGGTGGGGCCGGCCTCCGGGTGCGCTCGGCGGAGTAGCCGCGCGGATCAGCCCGTCGTCTCGACGTCGGCCTTGTCCCGCTGGTGGCCCCGGAGCGGGTCGTCGGTCGGCGCCTCGGGTCCGGTGGCGCCCTCGTCGACCGGGCCGCTCTCTGCCGGGGGAGCCCCCGCGACGGAGTCCTCGGGCGAGATGTCCGTTCCGGGTCCGCCGAAGCTGGCGACCTTGGAGACCTGGCCTCTCTCGTCGTCGGTGCGGCGGTGCTTGCCCCGGTAGGGCGCCATGGTTCCTCCTGGAGGTGTGGGTGTCGCAACGTCGTACCCCGGAACCCTCAGGTCGACTCACCCGTTCAGACCAGTGAGCCGACGAGAGGAACCACACATGCAGTGCCCGACCGACGGAACCACGCTGACGATGAGCGAGCGCAGCGGGATCGAGATCGACTACTGCCCGACCTGCCGGGGGGTGTGGCTCGATCGTGGCGAGCTGGACAAGATCCTCGAGCGGTCGTTGAGCCAGCCGGGCGCGCCGGCGCCCGCCCCGCCCGCGCCGTCCTGGGACCGCGGCCAGCAGGGCTACCAGCAACCCAGCCAGCCGCAGGGCCACTACAAGAAGAAGCGCAAGGAGAGCTGGCTCAGCGAGATCTTCGACTGAGGTCCTCGGCCGTCGGCGAGGATGGGCCCGTGGAGTACGTCGAGATCGCCCGAGCCGAGTCCGAGCGCGGAGAGCTGGTGCTGCGCGAGCGCAGGGCGGAGCACGCGCCGTCCTCGCTGGAGCTGCGGTCGAACGGCGTCTTCGTGATGGACACCCTCGAGGTCAGCACCGAGCGGGCGCTCGCGACCGCCGCCCTCGAGCTGGTCGAGGACCCGAAGGCGGTCATGGTCGGCGGGCTGGGCCTCGGCTACACCATGCACGAGGTGCTGTCCGACCACCGCGTCGAGAAGTGCCGGGTGGTCGAGATCGAGCCCGCACTGGTGGAGTGGATGCGCGACGGCACGATCCCGCACGGGCCGGCCCTGCTCGCCGACGAGCGGGTCGGCGTGGTCGTCGCCGACATCGCCGTCGCGCTCGCCGAGCCACCGCCCGCGTCGTACGACCTGATCCTGCTGGACGTCGACAACGGCCCGGGCTACCTGGTCCACGACGCGAACGCCGAGCTCTACCGCGCGCCGTTCCTCGAGACCGCCCGCGCGGTGCTGCGCCCCGGCGGCGTGCTCGTCATCTGGTCGGCCGACGAGGCACCCGAGCTCGCGGAGGTCCTGGAGTCCGTGTTCGGCGCCGCGGAGGGCAGGCCGTACGACGTGCTGCTCCAGGACCGGGACGAGCGGTACTGGCTCTACGTCGCGCGGGTACCGTCCACGGCATGAGCGAGTTGCGCACCGAGCACGACAGCATGGGTGACGTCCAGGTTCCCCGGGACGCGGCCTGGCGGGCCCAGACCCAGCGCGCCGTCGAGAACTTCCCGATCAGCGGCACCCCGATCGAGCCGGCGCTGGTGCACGCGATCGGCCGGGTGAAGGCGGCCGCCGCCCGGGTCAACGGCGAGCTCGGCATCCTCACCCCCGAGCGCGCGGACGCGATCGTCGCCGCCGCGACCGCGGTGGTCGACGGTGAGCACGACGGTGAGTTCCCGATCGACGTCTTCCAGACCGGGTCGGGCACCAGCTCGAACATGAACGCCAACGAGGTGATCGCCACCCTCGCCGGCCGGGCCGGGACCGACGTACACCCCAACGACCACGTCAACGCCAGCCAGTCGAGCAACGACACCTTCCCGACCGCGATCCACGTCGCGGCGACCCTCGCCGTCACGGGCGACCTGCTGCCGGCCCTCGACGTGCTGGCGACCAGCCTGGAGGCGAAGGCCGAGGAGTTCGCCGGCATCGTGAAGTCCGGGCGCACCCACCTGATGGACGCGACCCCGGTGATGCTCGGCCAGGAGTTCGGTGGCTACGCCGCCACGGTCCGCTACGCCGCCGAGCGGCTCGAGTCCGTGCTCCCCCGGGTCCGCGAGCTCCCCCTGGGCGGGACGGCCGTCGGCACCGGCATCAACACCCCGCCCGGCTTCGCCGAGCGCGTGATCGGCGTGCTCGCCGAGACGACCGGCCAGGAGTTCACCGAGGCCCGCGACCACTTCGAGGCCCAGGGCACGCGCGACTCGCTCGTCGAGCTCAGCGGGGTGCTGAGGACGGTCGCGGTCGGCCTGATCAAGATCTGCAACGACCTGCGCTGGATGTCGTCGGGCCCGACCACCGGCCTCGCCGAGATCCACCTGCCCGACCTCCAGCCGGGGTCGAGCATCATGCCCGGCAAGGTCAACCCGGTGCTGCCGGAGGCGACGCTGATGGTCTGCTTCCAGGTGATCGGCAACGACGCCGCGGTCACCGCCGCCGGCGCGAGCGGCAGCTTCGAGCTCAACGTCGCGATGCCGGTCATCGCCCGCAACGTGCTCGAGTCGGTGCGGCTGCTGTCGACGTCGAGCGTGCTGCTGGCCGAGCGCTGCGTCGACGGCATCACGCCGAACACCGCGCGGATGCGCGCGTACGCCGAGTCGTCCCCGTCGGTCGTCACGCCGCTAAACAAGTACGTCGGCTACGAGGCCGCCGCGAAGATCGCCAAGCAGGCGCTCGCCGACGGGGCGACGATCCGGGAGACCGTCGTACGACTGGGATTCGTCGAGCGCGGCGAGCTCACCGAGGAGCAGCTGGACGAGGCCCTCGACGTCGCCGCGATGACACGGCCCCGCGGGTGAGCTCGCGAGCCCGCGGATCATGCCGGGTGGTCGAGTAGCGCTGCGGCTGAGGAACGAAGGCGCGACGCGCGTATCGAGACACACGCCCCCGCGAGTGAGCTTGCGAACTCGCGGATCAGGGCGGGAGGTCGAGTAGCGCCGCGGAACGAAGGCGCTATGCGCGCATCGAGACACCCGTGACGCACCCGACGTCGTTCGTCTCACCGGGTCTCGACACGCCGGTTGCGAGCTCGCAGGCTCGCTCGACCACCATTAGCGGGTCCGCTGACGCGTCCCCGCTCAGTAGAACCCGGACGACTCGGAGTGCGCCCAGGCGGCGCAGGGGCTGCCGTAGCGGTCCTGGATGTAGCCGAGGCCCCAGGTGATCTGGGTGACCGGGTTGGTGGCCCAGTCGGCGCCGGCGGAGGCCATCTTGGAGCCGGGCAGCGCCTGCGGGATGCCGTAGGCGGAGGACGACGGGTTGTCGGCGCTGGGGTTCCAGCCGCTCTCCCGCGTCCACAGCGAGTCGAGGCAGCCGAACTGGTCGGCGGAGAAGCCGAACCGCGGGAGCAGGGCCCGGGCGATCTCGCGCGGGTCGCCCTGGGCGATGTCGACGGTGTGGGTCGCGGCCGGCCCGTCGGAGACCGACAGTGCGGCCTTCTTCGCCGGGTCGGCGGCGGCGCGACGGTCGAAGGACCGCGACACCGCGGGCTCACGCTCGGCGGTGCGGTCGCTCGTCGTGGCCGGCGACGTGACGGTGGCGCCCAGGTCCTCGGCGGCGTTGCTGACGCTCGCCGGAGAGCTCAGCAGTCCACCGGAGATCGCGACACCGGTGGCGGCGACGGCCACCGACGACATGACCACGGTGTTCCGCAGCGCCTTCTTCGGCGCTGCGGTGATCGAGGTCGGTGCATCACGGTGCTTCGGGACGTACTTGGCGTGTTTCGACAAGGGCTCGCAGCTCGGGTAGACGACAGTGCAGGTCCTTCGGGATCAGACGAGACTGAACGACGCCCGAGGTCGGCAGGTCACGAAAAGATCACGGCCACCCTGCCTGACGAGGGAGGAGCGTGCAAACCGAACGGCCGGATCCGCCCGGCGAGTCTCGTCACACACCACCTCCCCCGTCACAGCAGTCACAGGGGCCTCATCAGCACCTCAGAGCGTCACGTTCTCCAGCATCTCGGTGACCAACGCGGCGATCGGCGACCGCTCGGAGCGGGTCAGCGTGACGTGCGCGAACAGCGGGTGGCCCTTGAGCTTCTCGATCACCGCGACCACGCCGTCGTGCCGCCCGACCCGCAGGTTGTCGCGCTGGGCGACGTCGTGGGTGAGCACCACCTTGGAGTTGGCACCGATCCGGGACAGCACCGTGAGCAGCACGTTGCGCTCGAGTGACTGCGCCTCGTCGACGATGACGAAGGCGTCGTGCAGCGAACGACCCCGGATGTGGGTCAGCGGCAGCACCTCGAGCATGCCCCGGTCGAGGATCTCGTCGATGACGTCCTTGGAGGTCATCGCGCCGAGCGTGTCGAAGACCGCCTGGCCCCACGGCGACATCTTCTCCGACTCGGAGCCGGGCAGGTAGCCGAGCTCCTGGCCGCCCACGGCGAACAGTGGACGGAAGACGACGACCTTCTTGTGCTGACGGCGCTCCAGCACCGCCTCGAGGCCGGCGCACAGTGCCATCGCGGACTTGCCGGTGCCGGCCCGGCCGCCCAGGGAGACGATCCCGATGTCGGGGTCGAGCAGCATCTCCAGCGCGATCCGCTGCTCGGCGGAGCGACCGTGGATGCCGAACGCCTCACGGTCGCCGCGCACCAGGTGGACCTGCTTGTCGGGTCCGACCCGACCCAGCGCGGTGCCCCGCTCGGAGAGCAGCACCAGACCCTGGTGGCAGGGCAGCTGGCGCGCCGACTCCAGGTCGACCACGCCGTCGTCGTACAGCTCGTCGAGGTCGGCGGCCGCGACCTCGAGCTCCGCCATGCCGGTGTAGCCGGTGTCGGAGTCGCTGATCGCCTCCGCGCGGTACTCCTGCGCGTCGAGGCCCACCGCGGACGCCTTGATCCGCAGCGGCAGGTCCTTGGAGACCAGCGTGACGTCGAAGCCCTCGTTCGCGAGGTTGCGCGCCACCGCCAGGATCCGGGTGTCGTTGTCGCCGAGCCGGAAGCCGGACGGCAGGGACTCGGCGTCGGTGTGGTTGAGCTCGACGCGCAGCGTCCCGCCCTCGTCACCGACGGCGACCGGCTCGTCGAGTCGGCCGTGCTCGACCCGGAGCTCGTCCAGCATGCGCAGCGCGGAGCGGGCGAAGAAGCCCAGCTCGGGGTGGTGGCGCTTGCCCTCCAGCTCGGTGATCACCACGACCGGCAGCACGACCTCGTGCTCGGCGAACCGCCGGATCGACCCCGGATCGGCCAGCAGCACGCTGGTGTCCAGGACATAGGTGCGGACGCCTGGCGCCGTGGCTTTGACACGAGCCCTCTTGGTGGAGGTGGAGGCGGAGCGCTGCGACTTCTGGGTCTGCGGCACGGTGACACCCCTTCGCGGGCCGGTGCGCGCACTCGTCGCCCCGGCCGTTTGTCAAGCAGACGGACCGGAACGTGCCCGAGCGCCGGAGTGCCGGCTCCCGTGCGCGCGGCACCGGGGCTGCTGCCCCCGATGATGCGCTGTGCAGTCGTGAGTGATCACGAACGGGCCTCCCGATACGAGCGGCTTCCCCACCCCTCGTTACCTACCGAAAGTACGCCGCCGACGGGGCCGCAATGCGCGACACGCCCGGACGCGCGGGTGAACGTCACCCGGCCGTAACGCGGCGTCAGGCGCCGAAGCGGCGATCGCGCTGGGCGTACGCACGCACGGCGCGCAGGAAGTCGACGCGCCGGAAGTCGGGCCAGTAGGCCTCGCAGAAGTAGAACTCCGACTTCGCGCTCTGCCACAACAGGAACCCGCCGAGGCGCTGCTCGCCCGACGTACGGATCACGAGGTCCGGATCGGGCTGGCCCTTGGTGTAGAGGTGCTCGGCGATGTGCTCGACGTCGATGATCCCGGCCAGCTCCTCGAGCGAGCTGCCCTGGGCTGCCGCCTCGTGGAGCAGGGACCGTACGGCGTCCGCGATCTCGCGCCGGCCGCCGTACCCGACCGCGACGTTGACGAGCATCCCGTCCACGTCGCGGGTGGCCTCCTCGGCCGCCTTCAGCTGCTCGGCGATGGCGGCCGGCAGCAGGTCGAGCGACCCGACCGGGTGGATCCGCCAGCGCTGCTGGTCGGCGAGCGACGCGACGGCGTCGCCGATGATCGTGAGGAGCGGAGTCAGCTCGCGCTCGGGCCGGTTGAGGTTGTCGGTGGACAACAGCCACAGGGTGACCACCTCGGTGCCGACCTCATCGCACCAGCCGAGCAGCGGCTCGATGTTCGCGGCGCCGGCCTGGTGGCCGTGCGCGGTGTCGCGACCGACGGCCTTGGCCCAGCGCCGGTTGCCGTCGAGCATCACCCCGATGTGCTTGGGGAGGCCCTCCGAGGGCATCCGGCGGAGCATGCGCGCCTCGTAGGCCGGGTAGAGCACCCGCCGCAGTCCCCGCTTCCAATCCGCCACGCATCGATGCTACCGGCGTCACGGCTCGAGCACCGTGGGGCAACGTTGACGTGACGTTCATCGCGCGTGGAGCGGTCGGGGGGTTGCGGTACCCGTCGGTTGGGTAGGTTCGGAGCCATGAGCCAGGGGATGAACGAGTCGGTGCGCGCCGGTCTGGACTCGATCGCCGACGTCATCGCCGACGTGAAGCCAAAGCTCCGGGGCTGGCTGCACCTCGCGACCGCACCCCTCACGCTGGCTGCCGGCATCGTGCTGATCGCACTCTCGCCGAACGAGACGACCCGCATCGGATCGGCCGCCTTCATCGGCACGGCGCTGATCCTCTTCACGGTCTCGGCGATCTACCACACCGGCACCTGGTCGCCCCGGACGTGGGCGTTCCTCCGCCGCTTCGACCACGCCAACATCTTCCTGCTGATCGCCGGCTCCTACACGGCGTTCAGCCTGCTGCTCCTCGAGGGCACCACCCGCTGGGTCCTGCTCACCACCGTGTGGGGCGGCGCCATCCTGGGTGTGCTGTTCCGGATCTTCTGGACCGACGCGCCGCGCTGGCTCTACGTGCCCCTCTACATCGCGATGGGCTGGGCGGCGGTGTTCTTCATGCCGGCGTTCCTCGACGGTGCCACCAAGCTCGGGGTCGGCGTCGGCGTCGCGACCTTCACGATGATCGTGCTCGGCGGGGCGCTCTACACGTTCGGCGGCGCCGTCTACGGCTTCAAGCGCCCCAACCCGTGGCCGCGCTGGTTCGGCTTCCACGAGGTGTTCCACACCTTCACGATCCTGGCCTTCGTCGCGCACTACGTCGGCGTCTCCCTGGCGACGTACTCACTCCGTTGACCCGGGGAACCCCCTTCCGGAGAACTAGAACCTGTTCTTAGAGTGCTGGGCATGACCCAGGCTCCAGTGGAACCCGACGGCACCTGCACGGCGGCGTTCGCGCCCCTGCACGACCTGCTCGCGGACAACCTCGGCAACGGCACCGAGCTCGGCGCCTCCCTGGCGGTGGTCCAGGACGGCGAGCTCGTCGTCGACCTGTGGGGCGGCCAGGCCCGCCCGGGACAGCCGTGGCGGGCCGACACCGTCGTGCAGGTCTGGTCGGTCACCAAGACGATGGCGGCACTGACCGCGCTGGTGCTCGCCGACCGCGGCGAGCTCGACCTGGACGCCCCGGTGGCGTCGTACTGGCCGGAGTTCCGGCGCGCCGACGTCCTCGTGCGCCACCTCCTCGCGCACACCTCGGGCATGGCCGGCTGGACCGAGACCCTGGACCTGGCCGGCCTGCTCGACCTCGAGCGCTCCTCCCGCATGCTCGCCGAGCAGGAGCCGTGGTGGGCGCCGGGCACCGCGTCGGGCTACCACATGATCAGCTACGGCCACCTGCTCGACGGCCTGGTCCGCGCCGCCACCGGCCGGCCGCTGGCCGAGCAGTTCCGCACGCTCGTGGCCGGGCCGCTCGGCGCCGACTTCCACCTCGGCGTGCCAGAGGAGGCGCTGGACCGCTGCGCCGACCTGGTGCCACCGCCGCCCGGCGGCCTCGACGTCGCAGCGCTGCCGGAGGGCAACTTCCTCGTCCCCACGCTCGTGAACCCGCTGCTCGACGTGGGCGGCGTCTGCAACACCGCCGACTGGCGCCGGGTGTCCGTGGCCGGCGCCAACGGGCACGGCAACGCCCGCTCCATCGCGCGGGCGCAGTCGGTCGTGTCCCACGGCGGCGAGGTCGACGGCGTCCGGCTGCTGTCACCCGCGACGGTCGACCGGATCTTCGAGGTGCAGGCCGACGGGCCCGACCTGGTGCTGATGGCGCCGCTGCGGTGGGGCATCGGCTACGGCCTCCCCCAGCCGCTGAGTGCGCCCGCGGTGCCCGAGGGCCGGGTGTGCTGGTGGACCGGGTACGGCGGCGCGATCGTCGTCAACGACCTCGACCGGAGGGTGACGGTGGCCTACGCGATGAACCGGATGGTCGACCACTTCGTGTCGTCGCCGCGCACCGACGCCTACGTCCGCACGGCGTTCGACTGCGTGGAGGCCGCGCGATGAGCACCCCGTCGACCACCCGGGTCTGCATCATCGGAGCCGGCTGCTCCGGGATCACCACCGCGAAGCGGCTCCAGGACCACGGCATCGCCTACGACCAGTTCGAGCTGTCCGACGACGTGGGCGGGAACTGGTACTTCCGCAACCCCAACGGCCGCTCGTCGGTCTACGAGTCGCTGCACATCGACACCTCGACCAGCCGCCTGGAGTTCGAGGACTTCCCGGCACCCGCCGACTACCCGCACTTCCCGCACCACACCCTGATGCACCGGTACTTCCGCGACTACGTCGACCACTTCGGGCTGCGCGACGCCATCACGTTCGACACCGGCGTCGAGCACGCCGTACGACGTGCGGACGGCGGCTGGGACGTCACCCTCAGCACCGGCGAGACCCGCGGCTACACCGATCTCGTGGTGGCGAACGGCCACCACTGGAGCCCGCGGCTGCCGGACTACCCGGGCCACTTCGACGGCGTGCTGATGCACAGCCACGAGTACGTCTCGCCGTTCGAGCCGGTCGAGATGCGTGGCCGACGCGTGATCGTGGTCGGCATGGGCAACTCGGCGATGGACATCGCCAGCGAGCTGTCAGCGCCGTGGATGGCGGAACGGCTGTACGTGTCCGCGCGCCGCGGCGTCTGGGTGCTGCCGAAGTACCGCAACGGGCAGCCGGCCGACAAGGTGATGGCGCCACCGGACATCCCGAAGGATCAGGCGCTGGCCGCCTCGCGCACCCTGATCCGCGAGCTGGTCGGCAGCATGAGCTCGTACGGCCTGCCCGAGCCCGACCACGAGCCGCTGGCCGCGCACCCGTCGGTGAGCGCCGACTTCCTGACCAAGGCCGGGTCCGGCGACATCCACATGCTGCCGGCGATCGAGCGGCTGGAGGGCCGGACCGTGCACCTCGTCGACGGCCGCAGCGTCGAGGCCGACGTCATCGTGTGCGCGACGGGCTACGACATGAGGTTCCCGTTCTTCGACGACGACGAGGCCGACCTGCACCCGGACGCCGAGCACCGCTACCCGCTGTTCAAGCGGATGATCAAGCCCGGCGTCGACCACCTCTTCTTCCTGGGGCTCGCGCAGTCCTCGCCGACGATCGTGAACCTCGCCGAGCAGCAGTCGAAGCTGCTCGCCAAGCTCCTGGACGGCAGCTACGTGCTGCCCTCCGTGGCCGAGCAGGAGCAGATCATGCGCCGCGACGAGGCCGCGCACCTGGAGCAGTACTACGACGCCCCGCGGCACACGATCCAGATCGACTTCGGCCGCTACTGCCTCGACCTGCACGCCGAGATCGCGGTCGGCGAGGCCCGGGCGCTCGCGGACCGGTCAGACGTCGACGTGTGAACCGAGGAGGACCGTGCGGTCCCGGGGCAGGCCGAAGTGCTCGGCGACGTCCGCGGTGATGTGGGAGGTGGCGATGAAGAGCCGCTTGCGCCACATCGCCATCCCGGGCTCGGTGCCCTGCCGGAGCTCGATGTGGGACAGGAAGTACGTCGCGTCGTCGAGGTCGAGCCGGCCCTCGCTGTCCTCCGGCGAGAGCGTGGCGAGGGCGGCCGGGATGTCCGGGGTCTCGGTGTAGCCGAAGCGGACGGTGACGTGGGTGATGCCGTCGTGTCCGTGACCGAGGTGCTCGATCTCGACCCGGGCGTCGTCGGACACCCGCGGGACGGTCTCGGTCTCGACCGACACCACGACGACCTGTGCGTGCCGCACGTGGTTGTGCTCGACGTTGGCGCGCAGGGCCAGCGGCGCGGTGTGGCCGCGGTTGAGGAAGATCGCGGTGCCGCGCACGACCACGGCCTGCGAGGGATCCTTGTTGAGGCCGTCGACGAAGTCCTGGAGCGAGCCCTCCTGGGCCTCCCGCCTCGCCGTGACCAGCTCGCGCCCGCGCTGCCAGGTGACCATGACCGTGAACGCGGTGATGGCGATGACGAGCGGGAGCCACGCCCCGTGGACGATCTTGGTCAGGTTCGCGGCGAGGAAGAGCAGGTCCACGCACAGCAGCACCGCGGCGCCTCCCGCGAGCAGCCACCGCGGGGTCCTCCACGTCCGGAACGCGACGTAGAAGAAGAGGATGGTGGTGATCGTGATGGTCCCGGTGACCGCCATGCCAAACGCGTAGGCGAGTGCGGCCGAGCTGCGGAACGCGAAGACGAGCGTGAGGACCGAGACGAGCAGCAGCCAGTTGATCCAGGGCACGTAGATCTGGCCGTGCGTGGAGCTCGACGTGTGCAGGATCCGCAGCCGCGGCAGGTAGCCGAGCCGCGCGGCCTGGGAGGCGACCGAGAAGGCACCCGTGATCACGGCCTGGGAAGCGATCACCGTCGCCGCGGTGGCGAGCACGACCATCGGGATCTGCGCCCAGTCCGGGGTCAGCAGGAAGAACGGCGCCGCCAGGTTTGCCCGGTCGTCGAGGACCAGTGCCCCCTGGCCGAAGTAGCTGAGCGCGCAGGCGGGGAAGACGAGGAAGATCCAGCCGACTGAGATCGGCCGGCGTCCGAAGTGGCCCATGTCGGCGTAGAGCGCCTCGGCGCCGGTGACCGACAGCACGATCGCGGCGAGGGCGAAGAACGCCAGGTGGAAGTGGCCCGCGAGGAAGCCGACCGCATAGGTGGGCGACAGTGCCCGGAGGATCTCCGGCTCGAGGGCGATCCCCCAGAGGCCGCACGCGCCGATGGCGACGAACCAGGCGATCATCACCGGCCCGAAGAGGCGGCCGACCGCGGCCGTCCCGAACTTCTGGGCGGAGAAGAGCACCACGATGATGACGGCAGTGGTCGGGACGACCCACTGCTCGAACCCCGGGTCGATGACCTTGACCCCCTCGACCGCGGACAGGACAGAGATGGCCGGCGTGATCATGCTGTCGCCCAGGAACAGCGCGGCCCCGAAGATGCCGAGGCTGGCCAGCACGGCCGTGGTCCGGGTCCTGCTGTGGGCGCTCCAGCGGCGGAGCAGCGTGATGAGGGCCATGATGCCGCCCTCGCCGTCGTTGTCGACCCGCATCGCGAGCGAGACGTACGTGATGGTGACGATGAGCATCACCGACCAGAAGATCAGCGAGACGACGCCGTATACGTTGTCGGTGCTGACCGGCACCGGGTGGGGGTCGTCGGGGTTGAAGACCGTCTGGATCGTGTAGATCGGGCTGGTCCCGATGTCGCCGAAGACGACGCCGAGGGCGCCGACCACGATGGCGAGGCGCAGCGGACTCCTCGTGCCCGTCGCGTGATCCGTCACGGTCGAAACCCTAGGGCCCGCCGCGGGGGGCCGCGCCGACCTGGTCGGCGAGGAGCACCGCCACCCGGCGCCGCTCCCGCGACGGGTACGAGACGTGACTGGTCGCGGTCACCAGGAAGTGCCCGAGTGTCTGAGCGTCGCGACGGACCGGGACCGCGACGTACTCGTCGGTCGGGAGGCCGGCCCGGTCCACGTCGTGCGACCGGCCGTCGCGGGTCAGCGCCCCGTCGTGGTCGAGCACCCAGATCCGCGCGTCCCGGACCGGCCCGAGCACGTAGCGGGTGGTGTCGGCGTCGAGGACGGTGGTGATGTTCTGCGCGACCAGCGCGACGACCGCACCGGCCGCCACGTCGCCCTCCGCGACGCTGCGCGCGGCCCCCAGGACGCCGTCGAGGTAGCCGGAACGTCGGGCGGCCTCGGCCTGCTGGCGGTGTCCCCACAGGGCCGTCTCGCTGACCGCGAGGCTGATGACGACGAGCAGCACGGTGGTCTCGATGTCGTCGGAGGCGCTGATGGTGAACCGCAGGTACGGCTCGGTGAGGAAGAAGTCGAACCAGAGTGCTCCGGAGACGGCTGCCAGCACTCCCGACACCCGGTCGCCGGTGGCCGCGGCCGCGACCACCCACACGACCAGGACGAGCACCGAGCTCGCCGCCGTCAGCTGGTCGCGCACCAGGGCGAGCAGGGCACAGGTCAGCAGCGGCAGCGCCACCGCCAGGACTCGGAGGGCGGGGCGCCAGCGCACCAGCACCGGACCGCCGGGTTCGAACATGGGGGATCTCCCTCCATCACGACCTCGCCCCAGTGTGACGCTGCCGGGACGGTGCCGGAACTTCCTTGACGGGATCTTGACGGTCCGTCCGGGCCGAGTGCACGCCGCTGAGGGTCAGCCCTTCCTGCCGCGGCCGTGCAGCATCCCGACGACCTTGGCGAGCTGCCGGTCCGCCTTCTCGGTGCGGTCGAAGGTGGTCAGGTTGAGCATCGGCTTGAACCGCTGCCGCGCGATCGCCTTGGCGTAGGTGAACTCCTTGAGCCCCTCGGGCCCGTGGATCCGGCCGAAGCCGGAGTCACCCACGCCGCCGAACGGCAGGCCGGGGATGGCCGCGAACGAGATCACGCCGTTGATCGAGGACATCCCGGAGCGGACCCGGTCGGCGATCGCCATCCCGTGGGACCTGCTGAACACCGTGTTGCCGAGGCCGTAGCGGGTCGCATTGGTCTTGGCGATCGCCTCGTCCATGTCGCGCACCTTCGCGATGGTCATCGTCGGGCCGAAGGTCTCCTCCTGGACGGCCAGCGAGTCCTCGGGCACGTCGACCAGGATGGTGGGCTGCACGAAGCGCTCGCCCACGCCGCCGAGGCCGCCGAGCACCGCCTTGCCGCCGCGGTCGAGGGCGTCCTGGATGTGGCGGCGTACGACGTCGACCTGGCTCGGCATGGTCATCGGGCCGATCTTGCCGTCCTCCGCGGCCTGCAGGTCCCGGGCCTTGGCGGTGATCGAGGCGACGAACTCGTCGTACACCTGCTCGTGGACGTAGACGCGCTCGACGCCGGTGCAGGTCTGCCCGGCGTTGCTGCAGGCGCCCCAGAGCGTGGCGTCGGCGGCCGCCTCGATGTCGGCGTCCTCGTCGACGATCACGGCGTCCTTTCCGCCGGCCTCGATGACGACCGGCGTCAGGGTCTCGGCGCACGCGGCCATGACCCGCTTGCCGGTGGCGGTGGAGCCGGTGAAGGCGATCTTGTCGACGCCCGCGCGACAGAGCGCCGCACCGGTCTCGCCGAGGCCGGTGACGACCTGGAGCACGGGCCGGCCGACCGTCTCCTGGAAGGTCCGGGCCAGCCACTCGCCGACCCCGGGGCTGTACTCGCTGGGCTTGAACACCACGGCGTTGCCGGCGGCGAGGGCGTAGCCGATCGAGCCCATCGGCGTGAAGACCGGGTAGTTCCACGGCCCGATCACGCCGATGACGCCGAGCGGCAGGTACTCCACGGTGGCCGCCTGGTTGGCCATCACCAGGCCGGCGGAGACCTTGCGCCGCTTGAGGACCTTGCCGGCGTGAGTGGCGGCCCAGGCGAGGTGGTCGATGGCCAGGGCTGCTTCGAGCATGGCGTCGCCGTGGGGCTTGCCGGTCTCCTGGTGCATGACGTCGGCCAGCTGGGCGATCCGCCGCGTCATCACGCCCTTCCAGGCCTGGAGGTGCCGCTCGCGCTCGTCGAAGGACAGCCCGCCCCACCACGCCGCCTCTCTGCGTGCCCGGGGGACGACGACGGCCTCCAGATCTTCGGCGGTGTGGATGTCGTAGGTGCCGACCACGTCGCCCGTGCGCGGGTTCAGCGACTCGAAGGTGCTGGCGGTGCGCTGCTCGGTGGTGGTCATCGTGCTCTCCTGATCTCGTCGGCGGCCTTCTCGGCGATCATGA
>JAOPXG010000187.1 GCA_025965275.1 Nocardioides sp. | reverse complement strand
GTCTGATCTGCGGAAACGCAGATCAGAGGCGGTTCTGCTTTTGAACCAGATCGGCCTATTGACCATTTGTTCGCCAAGTTCCGGGCGTCATGCTCGCGACCGCTCGCGACCTCGCCGGGGATCGTGGCGTACGCCGACAGCCGTGACGTGTACTCCTCGAGCATGCCATCACCGACGCGTCCCTGATGAACGCACTGATGGGCCGCGAGGTCGAGGGTGTGCCTGACGTCGACACCCAGCCTGATCCATCACCGAGTGATGGCTGCGTTCGCCTGACGGGGGGCTCGTCGTTACCTCAAGCTCTCCGGGGCTCGATCGCGTATCGGGCTCCTGACGGTGTGCCCTCCCATGGAGGGCCCAGGCGACTCCGACTAGCTCGCCTCGGGTTACCTACTTATGGCTAAATGCCCCATCAGTAGTCAAACCTTGGATGAAACGAACGCTAACGTCGGGCATTCAGTAGGCGAACGGCGGCTGACAGCAGGAGCGCCGTGACGTTTGGGATTGGATACGGGGCCGTCCATACGGGGACTCGCGGTCGCGGGTCCACACATGGAAGACGCAGGCAGGTGACCTAACGAGACCCCGGGTGGGATGGGGCCGTGCAGTCGACATTGCATGTTCGCGACAGCGAGTTCGCGTCACAGGAAGTGGCAGCGGACAAACGGCTGCTCGGCCGAAGCCTTGACCTCGGCGCGCATCCGCTGACTATCCCGGTAAAGACCCCGGCGCGCCGCTCTTCCCCGCGCCCGACGCGGAGGCGAGCGTCATGATGGTGGCCATCTGCGACAAGGCGGCTCTCTTCCGGGAGACCCTCGCGATCGTGGTGACCAGTCGCGGACACCACGTCGTCTGCTGCGTGAGCGTCCTCGCTGACGCCGTTCGCAACATTGAGCGGTGCAACCCGGATGTCATGCTGCTCGACGCGTCGTTGACCGATTGCGACTCCTTGGCGCGGTTGGGCGCGCGACGGGAGCGCGGCCCCGCCCTGAGGGTCCTTCTCCTGGCAGCCCCGGGCGAGGACAGTTCGACTGCCGCCGCCGCCGTCGAGGCCGGACTCGCCGACGGGGTCCTCGACCATGCCGTCGCCCTCGTGAGGCTGGAACGCGCCATCAACGGTCAGCTGACGTCGAAGTCACGGCCGAGAAGGACCGTCGCGCAGGCACGGCGTTCTGACTCGTTCCTGACGGCCCGGGAACGCGAGGTGATCGGCTTGCTCATGGCTGGTCGTTCCACCCGCGCCATCGCTGTGGCCCTCGGAGTCTCGCGGAGCACGGTGCATTCCCATGTACAAAGCATCCTGCGCAAGTTCGGCGCCCAGAGCCGCATCGAGGCGGTCAGCATGTACCTCGGCGAGACGACGACGAAACCTGGATCGGTGCTCTTGTCGTGAGCCCGGCAGAGGTGCCCGCGCAGAGGCATCTGGTCACCGCGCGATCCACGCCCGGCCTGCGCGTGCTGATTGCCGACGACCACCGCACCTTCGCCGAGGTTCTCGCTGCCGGACTACACATGGAGGGGCGGTTTTCGGCCGTCGACGTCGCCTCCTCTGTCAGCCACGCGAGGCTGCTCCTGAACGTCAATCGCTACGACCTCCTTCTGCTCGACCCGAGTCTCGACGTTGGGTCGTGGCTGGAGCTCCTGCGTGCCCTCGTCGGCGAACGACCCACCCTCATCGTGGTGGTCGTCTCGGAGCTCGAGGACATCAATCTGGTCATCCAGGTGCTGGCGCAGGACGTACGGGCCTGGGTGTCGAAGGACATCTCGCTCGACGGTCTCCTGCACACGATCGACGAGGCGGGGATGGGTCGCACCTCGCTCCCCACGACGTTGCAAGGGCCGGTGCTCAAGGAGCTCCTCGGTCGACCGGCCAAGAGCCAGACCAAACCTTCCTTCATCAACGAGCTGACCCCCCGGCAGCTCGAGGTGTTGGAGTGCCTGGCCGGTGGGATGAGTCGAGCCCAGATCGCCGAACACCTGCTGCTGTCGCCACACACGGTCCGCACACATGTCCAGGAGGTGCTGCGCAAGGCGGGGGTGCACTCGACACTGGCCGCCCTTGCGAGGGCACGGGAGGTCGGCTACCGCCGGGATCACCCCTCCGGATCGGATCTGGATCCGGCGCAGTCGCGAGAGCCGACGGTCGACGAACCTTCCTGAGGCCTCGTTCAGAGGCCGGCTTGCTTCCGCGACGCGCCGATCCTGGTCCAGTCGGCCGTGCCTGACTTGCGTCGATGCTGGTCCCGCAGGCCGGGTGGGAGACGTTGCCTCCGTTCTTTGCCGGCAGAGGACGGGAGTGGCACCGGAGGGCGTGGGACGCGGCTTCCGAGGCGCAGCCGACCGGGACGACGCATCACCCAGAATGCGTAGGTTGTCTCGCCCCTCGTGGGGAGGCTCGCGAGAGGTCCACGGGGGACCCTGAGATCTCGCACTCGCCACCTCCCGAGCTCACCTCCCGGCGGGCCAAGTACTGAGGCATACCGATGACCCTTCAGCCGCTGAACCGTTCCCTACCGCCGCCCGAGCGCTCCAGGACTCGGGTCGCTGACCGGATGACGGCGGCCCCATGGCGCCGTCCGTTCGGCACGGTGAGGACCTTCGGCACGGCAAGAAGAGGCGCCGACACGACCAACGCCGTCGACGTTGGTCTTCGCATCGCCAAGGTTCCGACCGTCGAGCCGTCGCGTCACTACGGGGCCTCGCACCTCAACGACTGGCGGGACGGGCGGCGCATCCGGGGTTTCTTGACCCGAGCAGGCCTCTTCCCGCGAAGCCGGCCGGTGACCGACCGCATCCCAGGCGGGCCCTCCCTCGTTCTGGGGGAGACCCCTCACCGACCGCCCGGCACGGTTCGCCGATGAACGACCCAACGGGCCCTCGCGATGCGGGAGATGCGGACGACTCCGACGCCCGGCACGGTGACGTGGCACCGGACACCGGGGGCAAAGACAACGTAGACCATGACGAAGGTGGCGCCGGAGACCAAGACGCGCCGGTCGAAGACCGCCGCCTGGTGAACGCTCCCGACCCGGGCATCGGCGCCCGCGAGGACGAGTGGGCGATGGACGAAGTCGAGCGGGCAGCGGCGCCCGAGTACGAAGAGCGGGACCGCAGGCCGATGATCTCGGGTTTCCTCGTCGGCGCACTCGCGGGCATGGTGGCGCTGGGTCTGGTCTGGGCGACCACGGCGATCCTCGCCGACAGCGACAGCGACAGCGGCCGGGTGGCCACGACCGCCATGACGGGCATGGCGACGACCGACGCGGAGCCGAGCCAGCAGACCCAGTCGTCGCCCGAGCCGAGCCAGGAGGACCGCTGCCGCCAGGCCGACGCGGAGCTGGCCGGGCCGCTGCGGGCAGCTGTCCCCGCGCTGGACCAGTGGGAGATCCACATCGGTGCGATGAACAAGCTGGTGGTGGGGGCGATCACGCTCCAGCAAGCCACCGCATTCTGGGACCAGACCCGCGTGGGCGCCAAACGGAACCTGGACCGCTTCTACTCCGCGACACGGCAGGTCCCGGTCGCCGGGGCGGACTGTCCATCTCCAGGCTCGTTGACACAGGCATCGGCGGCGCTGAGGTCGTGCGCCCGGCACGTTGCCCAGGAGCGGCAGGCGTTCGAAGCCGCCCGGATCGCGATACAGACCTGGAAGAAGCACATCCGGCACATGGAGATGCTGCGCATGGGTCACATGTCGCCCGCCACCGCCACCCGGCTGTGGCTGGCGAGCTGGCAGGAGGGGAACCGAGAGCTCCAGGCGTACCGGCGCGCCGAACGACCGGTGGACGGGTCCGAACGCTGCTGAGCGGGCTCCCCGGCCGGGCTTGTGGAGCTGAACACGAGTGACTCCTCGAACAGTCCAATGAGGGAAACCCACTCCGTGATGTCGCGGCTGTGAGCCGTCCTGCCTGCGTTCTCGGGGGCAGAGGACGTGAAGCTTCCGTGGCGTGGGAAGCGGCTTCCAAGACGCAGCCGACCCGGACCATGCACCACCCAGAATGCGTAGGTTGTCTCGCCCCTCGTGGGGAGGCTCGCGGGAGTCCACGGGGGGACCCTTAGGTCTCGCACTCGCCAGATCCCGAGCTCACCTCCAGGCGGGCCAAGTACTGAGGCATACCCATGACACTTCAGCCGCTGAACCGTTCCGCGCTGCAGCAGCGCTCCAGGAAAGAGGCCGCCGACCGGATGGCGGCAGGACACGCGCACCACGCGCTGAGCACGGTGAGGAGCGACGCCGACCACGGCGAGACCAGGACGATCAGTGTCGTGGTCCCGGCGATGAACGAGGAGCGGAACATCGCGTGGGTCCTGGAGAGGATCCCCCCGTACGTCGATGAGATCCTGCTCGTTGACGGCCACTCCACAGACGCCACGGTCGGCGTCGCCCGTCAGGTCCGTCCGGACGTCCGGGTCGTGTCGCAGCGGGGATGCGGCAAGGGTGCCGCGATGCGCACCGGGTTCGAGGAGGCGGTCGGTGACTACGTCGTGGTCCTCGATGCCGACGGGAGCATGGACCCGGGAGAGATCGACTACTACGTCTCGGCGCTCGACAACGGTTACGACCTCGTGAAGGGGTCCCGCGAACTCCCAGGTAGCGGGTCCATGGATCTCACTCCGTTGCGCCGTTGGGGGAATCACGTGCTGGTCGCCACGGTGAACGTGACCTGGGGGAGCGAGTTCACCGACCTGTGCTACGGCTATCTCGCCTTCAGGCGTGACCGGCTCGACGACCTCGCCCTCACCGGCCGTGGGTTCGAGATCGAGGCAGAGATCACGATCAACGCCATCGACGCTGGTCTGCGCATCGCCGAGGTCCCGACCGTCGAGCTGTCGCGTCACTACGGAACCTCGCACCTCAACGCCTGGCGGGACGGGCGGCGCATCCTGGGCTTCTTGACCCGAGCACGCCTCTCTCCGCGAAGCCGGCCGGTGACCGACCGCATCCCCAAACGTGCCCTGACGCCAACGCATGGGGCCTGAGGGGCAGGCCCGGAGTGTCACGAGAAGGCGCGCTGCCAGCGATTTCCGGCATGCGGAAGGGAGGTCGATCGTGCAGACACAGTGGCGCAGGCCAACGGTCAGCGTGGTCGTGTGCGCATACACCATGGCTCGGTGGGAGCTCCTCGGCCGGGCCATGGGGTCGGTCCGTTCTCAGACCTCACCCGCTTTGGAGATCCTCCTCGTGGTTGACCACTGTCCCGAGCTCCTGGTCCGGGCCGGGGAGCTGGGGGAGGGCGTGCGGGTCTTCGCCAATGTCGAGGCCGTGGGTCTGTCAGGGGCACGGAACACCGGCGTGGCTTCGGCCCGTGGGGAGGTGGTCGCGTTCCTCGATGACGACGCTGCGGCCGCACCGGACTGGCTCGAGCACCTTGTCCGCCCGTACCGCGACCCGCACGTCGTCGGAGTCGGGGGTCACGTGGTGGCTGAGTGGGAAGGCGGCAAGCCGGTGTGGTTTCCCCCCGAGTTCAACTGGGTCGTCGGATGCTCCTACGTCGGGCAGCCCACCGTCATCTCGGCGGTACGTAACCCGATCGGAGCGAACATGTCGTTCCGTCGCGACGCGATGGTGGCCGTCGGTGGGTTCTCGGCCGGAGTGGGCCGGGTGGGCGCCCGGCCGATGGGTTGCGAGGAGACCGAACTGTCGATCCGGGTGGCCCGCCGCGACCCGACGTCGTCGATCGTGCTCGAGCCGCGGGCGGTCGTCCGTCACCATGTGCCCGGGGACCGCAGTCGCTGGGGCTACTTCTTGCGGAGGTGCTGGGCCGAAGGCCTCAGCAAGGCGTCGGTGAGCCGCCTCACCGATCCACGTTCGGCCCTGTCGAGCGAGCGCTCCTACGCCCTCCGGACTCTTCCACGAGGAGCCGCACGCGGCATGGCCGACGCCGTACGTCGCCGAGAGTCGGGCGGGGCGGGGCGCGCCCTGGCCATCGGCGCCGGGCTCACCGTCACGACGGCCGGCTACGCGGTCGGGAGGGCAGGTCGGGCGGCTGCCCCTGACAACACACCCACAGGAGGACTGGCATGAACGCGACGACCGATCTCGAGTGGCTCAACTTCGACATCCACGGAATCGTCGGTGTGCGCATCCACTCCGCGGCGCCGGCCGCGCTGCAACTGCGCACGATGATGGGCAGCTTCGCCGTTGACCGCGAGGTCCCCGCCGACATCGTGGTCAACCGCGACCTCGAACTGATGCTCGACGCCGCGGTCGTGGAGGACGAGCTCGCCTACAACTCCACTGCCGTCCACTTCAGGCGCCACCACGTCCAGGTGGTCGACGACGGCACTCAGTACCGCGTGAACGGTCCAGGCGAACTCCTCACCACCGTGCTGCCACTGCTCGATCTGGCCATGGTGAGCCGTGGGGCGGCGATGATCCACGCAGCAACGGTGGGGTACCTGGGTCGCGCCCTCGCCCTGCCTGCCGCGGGGGGCACCGGGAAGACCAGCACCATCGCCAAGCTCATGAGGCGGCCGGGGTTCAGCTTCATGGGGGACGACTGGGGATTCGTCACCGTGGACGGGCGGCTGCTCAACTACGAGAAGCCCATGTTCATCAAGCCGCACCACCGGGCGATCTACCCGAGTCTGTTCAAGGGCTCGCGCAAGCCGCTGGTACCGGTCAGACTGTCGAGACCCCTGGGTCGCTTCACCACCGTGGTGCACCCGCACATCGTGAAGTACCCCAAGCTGGCCGACATGTCTCGACGGATGTCGCCCGAGCACCGGATCGTGACCGCTCAGCAGGCCCTTCCCGGTGTCAGCGTCACCCAGGAAGCCCCCCTGCTGATGTCGGTCTTCGTCGAACGTTACGACGGGGCTCGGACGCGGGTCGCCGAACGCGACACCGAGTGGATGGTCCAGCGGATGCTGGGCAACTTCAACATCGAGATGCCCGGTTTCTCGCGGGACGTGCTCGCCGGACTGGCGGCGACCTCGCACCTCTCGCTCGGCACCTTCTTCGACGAGAAGGCCAAGGTGCTCGCCGGGGCGTTGGCGGGCGTCCCCAGCTTCGTGCTGCAGGTGCCGAGCGTCTACAGCCCCGACGTCGCCTCCGACGACATCGTCGGCGTGGTTGAGAACCTACTGGCGTCGCTGGTCGGTGAGGGCGAGACGCCGCCGGGGGTGGGCGTGGCATGAGCAGCACCGATCCCGCTGGGTCCGACGCCCAGATCCTGCAGCGGCTGACCGCCGTCGTACCCGTGCGCAACGGCGAGGCGCAGTTGCCGGGTTGTCTGGGCGCCCTTCGCCGCAACGGCGTCCGCCACGTCGTCGTCGTCGACGGTCGGTCCTCCGACCGGTCCTGGACGATCGCCGTCGAGTACGGGGCCGTGGTCGTCAGCGACGAGGGGCGCGGCCTCCCGTATGCGCGCACCTTGGGGGCCCGCACGGCGACCACGGACCTCGTGCTGCTGGTCGACGTGGACGTCGTCTTCCCCGACCGCGCCGTCGCGGCCTTGGTCCGCGAGTTCCTGAACGGTGGGTACGCCGCCCTGCAGGCTGGGCTGGAGAGCGTCGCCGGGCCCGGGTATTGGGGACAGGCCCTCGCCCACCACCACCGCACCGGTCGCAGCCGGCACTGGTTCGGTCTGGTCGCCACGGTGTTCGAGCGCGATGAGCTGCTGGCCACCGGTTTCGACGACGACTTCAGCTCCGGAGAGGACATCGAGCTGCGGTGGAGGTTGCGCGCCTCGGGACGGCTCGTCGGCGTGTCCCGGGCCGTCGTGGTCCAGCACCAGTTCGCGGGGGACGACTTCGCCTTCGCCAAGGATCAGTTCCTGATGGACGGAAGAGGGCTCGGCTTCATGGTCAGGCGAAACGGAGTCCGCGGCCTGCGGCTCGCCCTCCTGCCGGCCGCGGCCGCGGCGCGCGGGATGGTGCTCAGCTCTGTCCGCGGCGAAGGCCGGTGGATCCGGTACTACGGAGCGTTCGCGTGGTGGAACTACGTCGGCATGGCGCGTGGGGTCCTCACGTGACGGGGCCGGTGACGCCGCCGTCGGTCGTCGACGGGGGGTCGCTGTCCCGGGCCTCGGTCCTGATGGTGCTCGGCAAGGCGTTCCAGATGGGGTCCGGGTTCCTGTTCTGGATCGTGGCGGCACGGTTGACGAGCGTCGCAGGCATGGGAACCGTGGCTGCCACGGTGTCGGCGGTCATGCTGGTCACCCAGATCGGCCTGCTCGGCGTCGGGGCGACGATGATCGTCTCGATCGGACGTGGAGAGCCGCCCGGTCGGGTCCTGGACACCGGCTTCACCGTCGTGACCGCGACGAGCCTGCTCGCTGCTGGAGGCTACGTGGCGGTCACCGTTCTGGGGAGGGGGGACGTCGCTGCGACTCAGTCCTCCACCCCGTTCGTGGCCATGTTCCTCGGGGCGGCGGTCTGCGGCACCGTCACGATCTGTCTTGACCAGGCAGGCATCGCGCTGGGCCGACCGTCGGGCACCGTGGTGCGCTATGTGCTCAGCGGCGTGGTGATGCTGGGCGGTCTCGCGGCAGTCGCGGTGGCGTCCCGAGGAGACCTGGGCGCAGGCGTGGTCTTCGGCGTGTGGACCCTCAGTTCCGTCGTCATCTGTGTGACCGGAGCGGTGCAGCTCAGGCGCTGGGTCGGTTACCGCTACCGCGGCCGGGTCCGCATCGACAGCCTGCGCCGTCACCTCGCCGTGGGTGTGCCGAACCATCTGCTGACGTTGACCGAGCGGCTTCCCGCCCTGCTGGTTCCGCTCCTGGTCGCCTACCTGGTCTCACCGGAGGCCACGGCGTACTGGTACCCCGCCTGGATGTTGGCGTGGGTCGCCTACACGGTCCCGATCCAGGTGGGTCTGGTGCAGTTCTCCGAGGGAGTGCGTCGACCCGCCGAGCTCGGGAAGACGCTGCGGTCGGGGTTCGCCTCGGGCCTCGTCCTGGGTGGCGTCGCCGCGGCGGTGCTGGCAGTCTTCGCGCACCCCTTGCTCGCACTGATCGGTGCCGACTACGCGGACGCCTCGGCCACCGCACTACGGGTTCTCGCCCTGGGCATCGTCCCCTTCGCGGTCTGGCAGTCCTACAACGCGCGCTGCCGGGCGGTCGGACTGGTCCGAGAAGGGATCATGGCCGGTCTCGTCCTGGCCGGGCTCATTTGCCTCGCCACGGTGTGGGCGGCGCCGCGCGGGTCGACGGCGCTGGCGGTCGCGTGGGTGTCGAGCTCGTCCCTGGGAGCGATCTGGGCCGCCCGGCGATTGACCCGCCGAGAGCTCGTCAGATGACCGACGTCGCAGCTCGTCGGACGATCGACGTCGCAGCTCGTCGGACGATCGATCTCGCGGTGAAGACCCTGCCGCGACCGGGGATTGACCTCGGGATCGGTGCCCTCGGACTGCTGTGCGGGGTCGTGGCCCTCTGGTCGGCTGCCGGGGTGGACCCGATCGAGGTGGGCGACGGCGGGCTGGCACCGGCTCTGCCACCGGTCTTCTGGGTGGCAGTGGTGGGGCTGAACCTCGCCTTCGTCCTGTCCCTCGGCCGTCGGGTCTCCTCCTGGCTGTCACCCACCCTGGTCGTCGGGCTCCTGCTCCTGCTCTACGCGCCCGCGGCGGTGGTCGGCGACGTCCCCCGCAACGCCGTGTCATGGCGTCACCTCGGCGTCGCCGACGCCATGGCGAACGGCGACTTCGACCCGCGCATCGACGTCTACTTCAACTGGCCCGGCTTCTTCCCCGGGCTGGCCACATTCATCCACGCCACCGGCCTGCCGCCCTTGCAGGTGGCGGCGTGGGCGCCGGTGGCGAACGTCGCCCTCTGGTCACTGGGGGTTGTTGCCGTGCTGCGCGCACTGACCCGGGACAAGGATGCGATCCTCATTCCGTTGTGGATCTTCCTGATCGGCAACTGGATCGACCAGGACTACCTGTCGCCGCAGGCGCTGGCCTTCCTGCTCCATCTCGCGGTGCTCGCCTTGGTGCTCACCGTCCTCGGTGCGACGGTCCTGGGCGGAGCGCCCGGGTGGCGGGACTTCTGGCGCGTCGGGGTCCGAGTGCCCGAGCAGGATGACGGGCATCTGCGACGTCTGACGCTCGCCGTGGTGCTGCTGCTGAGCGTGGCGTTGGTGTCCAGTCACCAGCTGACGCCCATCGTGCTCGCGTTCTCCTTGGCCGCTCTCGCGCTGGTGCGCCGTTCGTGGGCGCCGCTGCTGCCGGCGATCATCGGGCTCCTGGTGGTCCTGTGGATGCTGTACCCCGCAAGCACGTACCTCGTCGGACACCCGGTCTTCGGTCCCGACCAGGCAGGCGTTGTGGAGGCCAACCTGACGGGCCGAGTCGTCGGGTCGCCAGGACACCTGGCGATCCAGGGGGTGCGGATCGCACTCACGATCGGAATATGGGTGCTGGCAGCCGTCGGCGTGGCGCAAAGCTGGATGGCCGGAAGACGCGATCTGCGACCTTACGTCCTCGCCATCGTCCCGTTCCTCATGCTTCCCATTCTCAATTACGGCGGCGAGATGCTGCTGCGGGCCACGCTCTTCTCGCTGCCGTTCGTGGCCTTCTTCGCCGCCCGGCCCCTGGCGACCCTGCGACCCCGATGGAGTCGCAGGACGGGAAAGCCCGGACGCTTCAGCGCGGCGCGAGCCCTGGTCCTCACGTTGCTCTTCTCGGTCCTGTGCGCAGCCTCCGTGACCGCGAGGTACGGCAACGCTCACTTCGACACCTTCACCGACGAGGAGGTGCAGGCAGCCGAGGCGCTTCATGGCCTCGCTCCCGCTGGGAGCGTGATCGTGTCGGGAGCGGCATCGACACCCTGGGCGTCGCAGGACTACACCCGCTACACCCGACGCTCGGTCCAATCGCTCTGCGAGGCCGACTTCGCACCTGCTGCCTGTGTGCGTACCCTCCACGACCTGGCCGACCACGAGGCATCCACCGGCGGGATCACGCTGCTGCTCACCCGCGGGAACCAAGCATCGCTGGAGATGCAGGGTCAGATGTCCCACGACGAGTTCGCGAGCTTCGAGGCAGGCATTCGCGGCCTCGCGGGAACCAGGCTGCTCTTCGCGAACCGGGACGCCCGCATCTACCACCTCGGCCCCCCGCACACCGCATCCCCCTCGAGCGACCCGTGAGGCTCGAGAACGTTCGACTCGCGACCTGGCGGGCGCGGGCGGCGCACATGGAGCGACGATCAGCCGCCCTGATGAGTCTGGCCGTCCTGATGCCGTTGCTCGCGGCGCTCCAGCCGGTCCAGCCGATTCGCGCGCTCGCGGCCCTCAGCGTGCTGATGCTCCTGCCGGGCATCGCCGTGGCCAGACTCCTGCGTCTGGCGGATCCCATCCTGTCCCTGGTGGTGGCGCCATCGGTCAGCCTGGCGCTCACGGTACTGACGTCCACGGCTCTGATGTACGCCGGCATCTGGAGCTGGCAGCTCACGCTGGCGCTGCTCGGAGCCATCACGGCGGCGGTCGCGGCGGTCACCGGCGCGCCCGAGGTCCCGACATGACCGCGGCCGCTGTGGCGCTGGTGGCGCTGATCGGCTGGCTCGCCGGACTGCAGATCCTGCGTGTCGGACGCGACCGGAACGTACGGCCGTCCCGCGCGGTGCTGGTGACGACAGCCGTGCTCGGCGGGGGAGCAGCCCTGCTGGTCATCGTGCAGCGGCACGGCGGCGGCCACGGACCTGGTCACGATTCCGGGCTGACCGCGGTGGCGCTGGTGACCCTGATCGGCTGGCTCACCGGACTGCAGACACTGCGTGTCGGACGCGACCTGAACGCACGGCCGCCCCGTGCGGTCCGCGTGACGACAGCGGTGCTCGGCGCCGCAGCCTTCCTGCTGGCTGTGCCGGCCCTCTACCTGATGCTGACGTGATGGACGCCCGTGAGTGGTACGTCGTCAGTGACCTGCACCTCAACGGAGAGCCGGGGTCGCGGGACATCGACGCGGCCATGCCCCGCTTCCTCGACACCGTGGTGGGCGCGAGCACGTCGGGTCCCCGCACGCTCGTCCTGCTGGGCGACACGTTCGACCTGCAAGGACCGGTTCACCAATCGACCGCACGGGTTGCCGAGAGGCTCACGTGCCTGGCCGACGTGCACGCGGGGATCCTCGACGCGCTAGCTGTGTGCGTCCGCTCGGGCATCGGGTTGCACGTGGTGGGTGGCAACCACGACATCGAGTTGACCCGCCCGGCCTCCGCGGCGCTGTTCACCACCCTTCTCGGCCTGGAGGACGGTCACCCGGGCATCCGGTTCTCGCCATGGGTTGTCCATGAACCCGGCGTCTTCTACGCCGAGCACGGCAACCAGCACCACGAGCTCAACCGGATGCCGACCGTGCTCTCGGTGCGTGAGCGCGGTGGTCAGGAGGAGCTGCCTGTGACGCCGTTGGGTGCCGCCTCCCGGGGCTACCCGGGGTGCTCTGCGGAGGGCGCAGCGTTGGTCCGGGTCGCACGGTCTCTCAGGTCCACGCGACGTCGCGAACGGATGGCTCGGACGCCGTGGTACCAAGATCTGCTGGACCGCGAGGCCGTCGGTCTCGGCATGAGCAGCCGGGCGCTCGCCGACCTGGCGGCCATGTCCAGGTTCGGCGCGGGCAGGGCCCTGACCGCAACTGCTCGGCGGATCATCGAGAGACGCGTCGGCATGGAGCGCCCCGGCACC
The DNA here is from genome assembly GCA_025965275.1 of Nocardioides sp. Lineage (GTDB taxonomy): Bacteria > Actinomycetota > Actinomycetes > Propionibacteriales > Nocardioidaceae > Nocardioides. The sequence continues at coordinate 1,676 of JAOPXG010000187.1, read as the reverse complement.
TACCTCGCTCCTCGTGCCGCAGCGATCCACCGCATCCTGACGCGCGAGGGGTTGCCGGCAGCGGCGTACGTGTTCGGGCACAACCATCGGGCTGAGCGGCTCGACCTTCCGGACGCTCCGGCCGCTGCCTACCTGAACGCGGGCACCTGGTGCGCCGAGGTCCGTGGGCTAGGCCCGGACCGGGTGGACCAGCAGCTGTTCCCGTATGTGCGGATAGCCGCCACCCCGGGTCGCGTCGACGCCCGTCTGCTCTTCTGGAGGCCCTCTGGCTGATGGGTCCGTTCGACGCACCGGGACGCCGCTGTCACGACGCAACCGCCCCGGAGGGTTGCGCCGGATCGGCATGCCCGAATCGTGCGCCCCACGATGGAAGGGATCGCATGACCGTTCGGACCGGCACTACGCCGCAGGCCCGGAGGATGGCCGACACGATGACCTGAATGGCGTAGCCCCTCTCGTACAAAGTCCCGTGTCGGTTCGCGACCGCGACGAATAGCGTCGCTTCAGCAAGCCTTGGCGGCCCTCCGGACCAGGAAGTGCCTCCTTCCCGACCACAGCGGTCCTTCCCGACCACAGCGGAGCGAGACATGGTCACTGACGAGTTGGCACCCGTGATCCCCGTCGTGCTGTCCGACCGGTCGGGGACCAGGCTGGGGCCGTCGTCTCCGGGGCGGAATCTCCAACAGTTCCTGCCGCTCCTCTCGGGACTCAGCTCCTTCCAGGAAACCGTGTGCCGCGCGCAGGTCGCGACTCCCGAGCCGCCGGTCGTCGTGTGCGACGGCGAGCATCGCGGCCTGGTCGAGGACCAGCTGGGACACCTGGGCGTCACGCCCGCGGCGATCGTGTGCGAGCCAGTGGCTCGCAGCACTGCCTCGGCGGTCGCCGCGGCGGCGCTGGCGGTCGGTGAGGCGCGACCAGACGCGCTTCTGCTGGTGCTTTCCTCCGACCACTGGGTGGACGACGTCCCGCAGTTCGTCGAGGATCTGGCGGCAGCCGCACGATCGGCTGCCGCCGGATACCTGGTCGCCTTCGGGATCGCGCCCACCGCCCCCGAAACCGGATCCGGACACGTGCGCCCAGGACCGGATGTCGACGGCAGCGGCCGAGCCCGCGCAGCCGACGAGTTCGTCGAGAAGCCAGACCCCGACCGGACGCGTAGCTTCGTACAGCAAGGAAGGTGGCTGCGGCACAGCGGTACGTTCCTCGTGTCGCGCCGGACCGTGCTCGCAGGACTGTGGACGTACGAGCCCTCGGCGGCCAGCGCGGCCGAGCCAGCGGTCGGACTGGCGGCGTGGGACTCGAGTGCGCTGCTGGACCTCGAGAGCTTCGGCACGGCCCTTCCCATCTCGCTCGACTGCGCCGAGATCGACGGAACCGAGCAGGCAACCGTGCTTCCGTTCACCGGGTCGCCGAGCGACGTCGGTGCATGGTCCTCGTTGTGGGAGGCGAGCGACATGGCCGCTGACGACGACGTCGCCTTCGCCGCCGATCGGGACCATCGCGAGGAGGTCATTGAGCTGGTCCTGGAATTGCTGGCGCCGGGGCGGACGGAGACTGACACGAGCTCAGTGATCCGCACTCCCTGGGGCAGCTACCGGTCCGTCGACCTCGGTGACCACCACCAGGTCAAGCGCATCGTCGTCGAGCCGGGCCACCGGCTCTCCCTGCAGAGACAC
>JAOPXG010000158.1 GCA_025965275.1 Nocardioides sp. | reverse complement strand
CTGGCCGGAGCTGGAGTCGTTCATGAGGAGTACGCGCTGTTCTCGTGGACGTAGGCGTGGGTCAGGTCGTTGGTCCAGACGGTCGCCCGCTCGGACCCGGCCTTGAGGTCGATCGTCACGCTGACCTCGCGCGGCTTCAGGTCGACGGTGTCGGGGTCGGCGTGCGGCGTCGACTGCTTGCACACCCAGACGCCGTTCATGGCGACGTCGAGGTCGGCCGGGTCGAAGGCGGCGTCCGTCGTGCCGATGCTCGCCAGCACCCGGCCCCAGTTGGGGTCGTTGCCGAAGACCGCGGCCTTGAAGAGGTTGCTGCGCGCCACGCTGCGGCCGACCTCGACCGCCTCGGCCTCGGTCGCGGCGTTGACGACGGTGATCGCGATCTCGTGGTCGGCGCCCTCGGCGTCGCGGAGCAGCTGCATGGCGAGGTCGGTGCAGGCCTGGGTGAGCGCGTCGGTGAAGTCCGGGAGCGAGGGGGTGATCCCGCTGGCGCCGCTCGCCATCACCGTCACGGTGTCGTTGGTGGACATGCAGCCGTCGGAGTCGAGCCGGTCGAAGCTGACCGACGTGGCGGCACGCAGCGCGACGTCGAGGTCGGCGGCCGGCACGACGGCGTCGGTCGTCAGCACGACGAGCATCGTCGCGAGCTGCGGCGCCAGCATGCCGGCACCCTTCGCCATCCCGCCGATCGACCAACCCGCACCCTCGACGACGACCTGCTTGCTCACCGAGTCGGTGGTCATGATCGCCTCGGCGGCCTGCTGCCCGCCGTCGACCGCGAGCGCGTCGTACGCCGCGTCCGCGCCGTCGAGCACCTGCTGACGGGGATTGGTCAGCCCGATCAGGCCGGTCGAGCAGACGACCACGTCGATGGCGCCGATGCCGAGCCGCTCGGCGACCTTCTCGGCGACCGCGTGGGTGGTCTGGAAGCCCTCCGGGCCGGTGTAGCAGTTGGCGCCGCCGGAGTTGAGGAACACCGCGCGGACGGTGCCGTCCTTGACGACCTCCTGGCTCCAGAGCACCGGGTTGGCCTTGCAGCGGTTGGCGGTGAAGACGGTGGCGGAGTCGTGGGTCGGGCCGTCGTTGACGACGAGCGCGACGTCCTTGGCTCCGGTGGACTTGAGTCCGGCGGCGACGCCGGCGGCCCGGAAACCCCGGGGTGAGGTGACGGTCATTTCTTCTTGGTCTTCCTGGGTGGCTTGACGGGGACGGCGAGGGCGACGGTGTGCCCTCGTCGTCGCCAGGCCTCGGCCGCCGTCTCGGCGGCGGTGACCGGCACCAGGAACCAGTTCGTGTCGTGGGTGGAGATCGTGAAGACGCTGATCCCCTCCTCGGCCAGGGGTGCGAGCAGCTCGACCAGGACGCCCGCGACGTTGTTGTCCAGCTCCCCCATCACGGCGAACGCCGTCAGGCCCTTGGCGCCGACGACCTTGGTCGGCACGCTCCGGCCGGCGCACACCAGCGAGGTCTCGGTCGCGGTGGCGGTGATCGAGAAGAGCGACGACGACTCGGCCCAGGTCGGGATCTCGGCGCCGGGTGGCAGCTTGATGACCGCGAGCTTCTCGGGGAACTGCTGGAGCGTGTAGGAGGGCAGGTCGGGCAGACCCAGGACCTCGGTGGACCCGTCGTTGCTGTCGGTCATGGTGCGATCCCTACGGAGCTGAGGCCCAGGCCTTCGTCGAGGCCGAGCGCGAGGTTCATGCACTGCACGGCGGCGCCGGCGGTGCCCTTCGCCAGGTTGTCGACGGCGCCGACGGCGACGAGGCGGCCGGCGTCCTGGTCGACCGTCACCTGGAGGTGCACGGCGTTGGAGCCGGTCACCGACTTCGTCTGCGGCCACTGGCCCTGCGGCAGCACGTGCACGAACGGCTCGTCGGCGTACGCCTTCACGTAGACGTCGTACGCCTCGTCCGCCGTGGGGCTCTGCCCGTTTCTGGCCCGCAGGGGCGCCGAGCAGGTCGCGAGGATGCCGCGCGGCATCGGCACCAGCAGCGGCGTGAAGCTGACCTTCACGGTGCCGTCGACGAGGCCGGAGAGGTTCTGCGTGATCTCGGGGGTGTGCCGGTGGGTGGCGACGCCGTACGCGCTGGCGTTGCCCATCACCTCGCTGCCGAGCAGGTGCGGCTTCGCCGCCTTGCCGGCGCCACTGGTGCCCGAGGCGGCGACGACCACGACGTCGGGCTCGACGATCCCCGCAGCGATCGCCGGCGCGAGGGTCAGCGTGGAGACCGTCGGGTAGCAGCCGGGTACGGCGATCCGGGTCGCGCCGGTGAGGATCGCGCGCTGGCCGGGCAGCTCGGGCAGGCCGTAGGGCCAGGTGCCCGCGTGATCGCCGCCGTAGAACCGCTCCCAGGCGGCCGGGTCGGCGAGCCGGAAGTCGGCACCGCAGTCGACCACCACCACCGCAGGGTCACGCTCGCCCAGCTGGGCGGCGATGACGCCGGACTGGCCGTGGGGCAACGCGAGGAAGACGACGTCGTGACCCGCGAGGGTTTCGATGGTCGTCTCCTCGAGCACCCGGTCGGCCAGCGGCACGAGGTGCGGCTGGAGGGCGCCGAGCGCCTGGCCCGCGTTGGAGGCACCGGTCAGGGCGCCGATCTCGACCCCGGGGTGGGCCAGGAGCAGGCGCAGCAGCTCGCCACCGGCGTACCCGCTGGCGCCGGCGACCGCGACCCGTTTCTTCGTCATATGCATGACTATACAGAGTCTTGCATGTTCATGTGCACTTGGGTCTCCCGACTCCGCCCCCATGGCCCGGATAACCGGATGCCGACCGTCGGTGGCCCGGTCTAGGTTGCCCATCATGGCAAGACCGACGTTCGACGGCTACTTGGCCCATCTGCGCGACGAGTCCGCACGCTTTCGTGCGGTGCTGACCGACTGCGACCCCGAGGCCCGGGTGCCCGGCTGTCCCGAGTGGACCGCTGCCGACCTGCTGTGGCACCTCGCCGGGGTGCAGCGCTTCTGGGCCACGATCGTCCACACCCGTCCGGCAGGCCCGGGCGAGCACGACGAGCTCGAGCGGCCGGCGACGTACGACGAGATGCTCACGGCGTACGACGGCCACTCCGCGGCGCTGGTCGCCGAGCTCGAGAAGGCCGATCCGGCCGACGTCGCCTGGTCCTGGGCGCCGGAGCAGACCGTGGGCTTCACGTTCCGCAGGCAGGCCCACGAGGCGCTGATCCACCGCCTCGACGCCGAGCAGACCGCCGGGCAGGTCACGGCGCTCGACCCGGAGCTGGCCGCCGACGGTGTCGACGAGGCGCTCGCGGTGATGTTCGGCGGCAAGCCGGGGTGGGGCTCCTTCTCCGGACTCCCCCACCACGTGCGGGTCGACATCACCGACACGGGTGAGTCGGTCTGGGTCCAGCTCGGCACCTTCAGCGGCACCGACCCCGAGAGCGAGCAGAGCTACACCGACGAGCCGGACATCGACGTCGTCGTCGATCCGGGCACCGAGCCGGACGCCGTGGTGACCGGCAGCGCCGCCGCCCTCGACACCTGGCTGTGGCGCCGCGGCGACGACGCCGACATCTCCGTCACGGGCGACCGCGACATCTACGACCGGTTCCGGGCGGCGGTGAACCACCCGATCGACTGAGTCCTGCACCCGGTGGTTGAGGAAGGACGAAGTCCTGTCTCGAAACAGTGAGGATGTAGTTGCCCTGTCCGGGGTCTGACCTATCTCGAAACTGGCGGCCCCGTGGGGGCTGTCTTCAAGTGGGACCTGTCGGCCCTGGGCGGGGTGCCGTTCTGATGGCCAGGCCGGGCGGGTGTGACCTCATAGGACCTTGAACCAGTCTCATCACTGTTATGTCCGCCCGACCTGGAGGGTCATCTTTCACCGAAGTGAAGGAGACGAGACCAGCATGAGCGTTAGCACTCTGAGGACACAACACCCGGCCCCACCGGTACGCGAGACTCTGCCCGGGGTCGCGCAGCGAGAGATGCGCTCACCCGGAACGGGCTCGCCGTTCCAGGTGACGTCGTCGAGGACCCTGAGCCCGCGGCCCTGCCGATCCGTCAGCTCCGCTGGACGGCACCGGTCCGCTCGGCGGCGAGCGCAACGGCAGCGTCGCGCGCGGCCGCCGTCTCCTCCTCGGTGAGGGTGCGGTCGGTGGCCCGGAACCGGAGCGCGAACGCGAGCGACTTGCGCCCCGCCCCGACCTGGTCGCCGGTGTAGAGGTCGAAGAGCCGCATCGACTCGAGCAGGTCACCGGCTCCCTCGCGGAGCGCGGCCTCGACGTCGGCCGTCGAGACGGCGGCGTCGACCACGAGGGCGACGTCCTCCTTCGCCAGCGGGTACGTCGAGAAGTCCGGGCCCGGCGTCACGTCACGGGCGTGCCGCATCAGGAAGTCGAGGTCGACCTCCACGGCGGCGCTGCGCGGCGGCAGGCCGAACGCCTGGCACACCTTGGGGTGCAGCTCGCCGGCATGGCCGAACTCGACCCCGTCGACGCGGACCTGGGCACAACGGCCCGGGTGCCACGGCATGCGTGCGGCCGACACGACCTCCACGTCGACACCGAGCTCGGTGCCGAGACGCCGGACCAGGCCGACCGCGTCGGACCAGCCGGCCTCGCGTCCCGCGCCCCACCAGCCGGCGCGCTCGCGCTCACCGGCCAGCACGACGCCGAGGTGCAGGGGCTGCTCCGGGATCGCCTCGAAGAGCTTGGCGAGCTCGCTGTCGCTGGGCCGCCGGTCGACGCCGTAGATCGGCGCCGGGCCGTGGTCGACGGGGAACGCGACGGTGCCGGTCTCGAAGAGCGACACCCCGGTCGCGCCGCGGCCGATGTTGCGGGCCGCGGCCTTGAGCAGGCCCGGCAGGAGCGTCGTGGTGTACGACGGCTCCTCGCTGGACAGCGGGTTCGCCAGCCGCACGGTGCGCCGCAGCACGTCGTCGGCGGGCAGTCCGAGGGCGTCGAACGCGGCGTCGCCGACGAACGGGAAGCTGATCACCTCCACGCAGCCGGCACCGGCGAGGGTGCGGCCGACCCGGCGGCGCAGCCGCTGCTCGCGGGTCAGCCCGCGTCCGGCGGCCTCGCGTGGAAGCACGGACGGCACCCGGTCGTAGCCGACGATCCGGGCGACCTCCTCGACCAGGTCGAACGGGTCGGTGAGGTCGGGCCGCCACGGCGGCGGGGTCGCGGTGAGGCCGGTGTCGCCCTTGTCGAGCACGCACCCGACGGCCTCGAGGTTGGTGACGGTGACGGCCGCGTCGATCGGCATGCCCGTGACGCGGGCCGGCAGGTCGTAGGCCATCGCGATCGAGGGCTGGGCGGGCGGGGTGCCGACCACCGTGACGCCCTGGTCGGCCGTGCCGCCGCCGTACGTCGTGAGCAGCTCGACGACGCGGTCGGCCGCGGCCTCGGTGACCGTCGGGTCGACACCGCGCTCGTTGCGCTTGCCGGCCTCCGAGGTGAGCTTGTGGCGCTTGCCGGTGCGGAACATCGAGGTGGCGTCCCAGTGGGCGGCCTCGACCAGCACCGAGGTGGTCGTGGCGGACATCTCGGTGGTCTCCCCGCCCATCACGCCACCGAGACCGATGATCCCGGAGTCGTCGGTGACCACGAGGTCCTCGGTCGAGAGCGCGCGGTCGACGCCGTCCAACGTCGTCAACCGTTCGCCATCGCGAGCCCTCCGCACCCGGATCGGGCCGGTGAGCTTGTCGGCGTCGTAGCCGTGGATCGGCCGGCCGATCTCCAGCATCACGTAGTTGGTGACGTCGACGGCCAGCGAGATGGGTCGCATCCCCGCCTGGGTGATCCGGCGGACCATCCAGTCGGGGCTCGGCGCGGACGGGTCGAAGCCGGTGACCGTGCGGGCGACGAAGACGGGACAGCCGACGGGGTCCTCGATCTCGACCGGGTAGCCCTGGTCGTTGGCGGCCGGGACGGCGCGGTCGGCGGGGTCGCGGTACGGCGCGCCGTACGCCAGAGCCGCCTCGCGGGCGACGCCGCGCAGCGAGAGCGCGTAGGCCCGGTCGGGGTTGATCTCGAACTCGATGACCTCGTCGTCGAGGCCGAGCACCGGGAACGCGCTGTCGCCGGGGGCGCCGGCGTCGGCGGGCAGCACGATGATGCCGTCGTGGTCCTCGCCGAGGCCGAGCTCGCGGGCGGAGCAGATCATGCCGGCGGACAGGTGGCCGTAGGTCTTGCGCGCGGAGATCTCGAAGTTCCCGGGCAGGATCCCGCCGGGGAGGATCACGACGACCAGGTCGCCGGGCGCGAAGTTGTGGGCGCCGCAGACGATGCCCTGCGGCTCACCGGTGCCGTTGGCCTCGCCGACGTCGACGGTGCACCAGTTGATCGTCTTGCCGTTCTTCTGCGGCTCGGGCTCCATGGTGAGCACCCGCCCGACGACGAGTGGACCGGTGATCTGGTCGCCGGACTTCTCGATCGCCTCGAGCTTGAGGCCGAGCGCGGTCAGGCGCGCGGCGAGGTCCTCGGTGGACACGTCCGCCGGCAGGTCGACGTACTCCCGGATCCAGGAGACAGGGGCCTTCATGTCGTCAGAGTTCCGTTCCGAATGCGGTGGTGAAGCGGATGTCACCCTCGAAGAGCTCGCGCAGGTCCTCGATGCCCTGGCGGAACATCAGGGTGCGGTCGATGCCCATGCCGAACGCGAAGCCGGTGTAGCGCTCGGCGTCGATGCCGCAGGCGGTGAGGACGCGCGGGTTCACGACACCGCAGCCGCCCCACTCGATCCAGCCCTCGCCGCGACAGGTGCGGCACGACGCGCCGTCGAGCACGCCGGCCCCGCGGCAGACGAAGCAGACCAGGTCGACCTCGGCGCTCGGCTCGGTGAACGGGAAGTACGACGGACGGAAGCGGGTGTTGATGCCCTCGCCGAACATCGACGCGGCGAAGTGGTCGAGCGTGCCCTTGAGGTGGGCCATGGTGATGCCCTCGTCGATCGCGAGGCCCTCGACCTGGTGGAAGACGGGGCTGTGCGTGGCGTCGTACTCGTCGGTGCGGAAGACCCGTCCCGGGCAGACGACGTAGATGGGCGGCGTGCTGGTCAGCATCGTGCGCGCCTGCACCGGCGAGGTGTGGGTGCGCAGGACGAGGTGGTTCTCCGGCGGGTCGGTCCAGAACGTGTCCTGCATCGTGCGGGCCGGGTGGTCGGGCCCGAGGTTGAGCGCGTCGAAGTTGAGCCACTCGGCCTCGATCACCGGACCCTCGGCGACCTCCCAGCCCATCGCGACGAAGATGTCGGCGATCAGCTCGGAGCCGGTGGTGATGGGGTGCCGCGCGCCGGTCGGGACCCGGTCGGTGGGCAGCGTGACGTCGACCGTCTCCTCGACGAGCATCCGCTCCTCGTGCTCGACCTCGAGAACCGCCTGGCGGGCGGCGAGGGCCTGGTTGACCGCGCCGCGGGCCTGGCCGATCCGCTGGCCGGCCTCCTTGCGCGCCTGGGGCGGCAGCGCCCCGATCTCGCGGTTGGCGAGCGCGAGCGGGGACCGGTCGCCCGCGTGGTCGATCCGCACCTGCTTGAGCGCGGCCAGGTCCGTAGCGGCCGCGATCGCCGCGAGTGCCGCGTCGCGGGACGCGTCGACCTCCTCGGACTTCAAGGGGGTGACCTCCACGGGGTCGTAATCGGTGTTCGGGCCCGACATGTCTGCCTCTCCAGCGCGTGTGCAACCTGGCAAGTCTAGGAAGGTCGGCGCGTCGCGCGCGAACCGGTTCCCCGCGCGGACACCGCGAGCCACAATCGCTGCGTGAAGTCACCCAGTATCGAGCGGACGATCGCTCCGCCCGCGCTCATCGTCGCCCTCGTGTGCCTGCTCGGTGGCGCCGGGGCGGCGGCCGCCTTCGAGTCCGACACCGTCGGCAGCTTCTGGGGCGGCCTGTGGTGGGCGCTGTGCCTGATGACGACGGTCGGCTACGTCTACGGCCCGCCCGACACCGTCACGGCGACGGTCGTCTCGGCGATCCTCATCGTCGTCGGTTTCCTCCTGCTGTCGCTGCTCAGCGCCACGCTCGCAGCGGTGTTCATCCGCAGGGACGAGGAGCCGGCCGAGAAGCGCACCACGGAGCTCGACCGCGAGATCCTCCGCCACCTCGAGGAGATCTCCCGTCGGGTCGAGGCACTGGAGAAGCGACTCCCCTAGGGCACGCTCGGGAGGGCGACCATGATCCGGGCGCCGCCACCGTCCGCGTCGCCGATGGTCACGCTCCCGCCGTGCGCCTTGACCAGGCCGTTGACCAGGTAGAGGCCCAGGCCGGAGCCGCCGCTCCCGCCGCCCGTCCAGAACTTCGTGAAGACGCGGGCCCGCAGCTCCGGCGCGATCCCGTCCCCCTCGTCCTCGACCGAGAGCAGGACGCCGCTGGGCTCGGACCCGGACGTCTCGAGGGCGATCCGCACGCTGCCGGACCCGTGGCGCACGGCGTTCTCGACCAGGTTCGTGACCACCTGGGTGAACTTGTCGGGATCGACCGTGATCGTCGGCAGGTCGTCGGCGACGTCCAGGTCGATCGGGCGGCTGGTGCCTGCAGCCACCGACTCGACGACGCGGCGCACCAGGACACCGGCGTCGGACGGCCGCGGGTAGAGCTGGAGACGCCCGGTGTCGATGCGGGCGACATCGAGGAGCTCGGCGATCAGGCGGCTGAGCCGGTCGGAGTCGGCGCTGACCGTCGTCAGCATCAGCTTCTTCTGCTCGTCGGAGAGCTTGTCCCAGCGGTTGAGCAGCGCCTGGACGAAGCCCTTCACCCCGGTCAGCGGCGACCGCAGCTCGTGGGCGACCGTCGCGACCAGATCGGAGCGCTCGCGGTCGAGCCGGGCGCGACCACGGCCCGACCGCAGGCTCACGGCGACGCGGTCGACGGGCTGGTCGAGCGCCGGCCGGTGGATCCGCGCGACGACCAGCACCTCGGTGCCGTCGGGCAGCAGCCACGGCTGCTCGGGCACGCCGGTGCGGGTGGTCAGCCCGTCGTACGGCCTGTTGGTCGAGCACCAGTCGTTGCCGTCCTGGTCCTGCAGCGCAAGGACGTCCTCGAGCGGGCGTCCCATCGCGTCGACGGCGGCGTCCCCGAGGAACCGTGCGGCGACCTCGTTGATGGCGGTGACCCGGCCGTCGGCGCCGACCAGGACCACGCCGTCGGCGAGGGCGTCGAGGTCGGCCTGGCTCACGCGCGCAGCCTAGTGGGCTAGCGGGCCCGGTGGGCGCGCGCGGACGCGTAGAGACAGAGCGCGGCGGCGGTCGACAGGTTGAGGCTCTCGGCGCGGCCGTGGATCGGGATCCGCACCCGGTGGTCGGCGAGCGCGGCCAGCTCGTCGGGCAGGCCCCAGGCCTCGTTGCCGAACAGCCAGGCCGTCGGGCCGGCGAGCAGCTCGTCGGCCTCGTCGAGGTCGACCTCCCCGGCACCGTCGGCAGCGAGCACCACCAGGCCGGCGGCCCGGGCGGCGCGGACGGCGGCGGCGGCGTCGGGCTCGACCGCGACCGGCAGGTGGAAGAGGCTGCCGACGCTGGCCCGCACCGTCTTGGGGTTGTAGGCGTCGACGGAGTGACCGGCGAGCACCAGGCCGTCGGCGCCCGCGGCGTCGGCGCAGCGGATCACCGTGCCGGCGTTGCCGGGGTCGCGGACGTCGGCGCAGATCGCGACCAGGCGGGTGCCGTCGAGAACGTGCTCGACGGGCCGATCGAGGAAGCGGCAGAGCCCGACCACGCCGGCCGGGCTCACGCTGTCGCTCAACGAGGCGAGCGCCCGGTCGTCGACGAGGGTCCACCGCGGGGCGGCGGCGGCGAGCTCGGCGTACTGCTCGGTGGCCTCGGGGGTGGCGAACACCTCGATGACGCAGCTCGCCCCAGAATCCAGCATCGTGCCGAGCGCGCCCTCGACGGCCTTCGGGCCGTCGGCAAGGAAGAGCCGCCGCTCGGAGCGTTCCGAGCGGCGGCTGAGCTTCCGCGCCTCCTTGACCCGGCCATTCCCCACAGTCAGGGGGATGCCCGTGGTCAGGGGGTTTCGAGACAGGCGCTGCGCGCCTTCCTCAACCACCGGTTAGGCGGAGACCTTGGGCGCGTTGACGTCCTCGGGCAGCGCGGCCTTGGCGGTCTCGACGAGCGAGTTGAACGCCGCGACGTCGTTGACGGCCAGGTCGGCCAGGATCTTGCGGTCGACCTCGACACCGGCGAGGTTGAGGCCCTGGATGAACCGGTTGTAGGTCATCCCCTGGGCGCGGGACGCAGCGTTGATCCGCTGGATCCAGAGCTTGCGGAAGTTGCCCTTGTTCTTGCGCCGGTCGTTGTAGCTGTAGACCAGCGAGTGGGTGACCTGCTCCTTGGCCTTGCGGTAGAGCCGCGAACGCTGACCGCGGTAACCGCTGGCCCGCTCGAGGACGACCCGGCGCTTCTTCTGGGCATTCACTGCCCGCTTGACGCGTGCCACTGTTTACTCCTTGTTGCTTGTTAAGACGGGGCGGACGCTGGTCAGAGACCGAGCATCTTCTTCGCGCGCGGGACATCGGCCTTGGCGACCTCGACGGTGCCCGTGAGGCGCCGGGTCACCTTGGAGGGCTTCTTCTCCAGGTTGTGGCGCTTGCCGGCCTTCTCGCGAAGGATCTTGCCCGTCCCGGTCACCCGGAAGCGCTTGCTCGCACCGGAGTGCGTCTTGTTCTTCGGCATCTCAGCTCTCTCTTCTCGTCCTACTGGTCGTGGTCTCGACAGGCTCGACCAGCGAGTTGTGCAACGGTCGGCGTGCCGACCGCGGGTCTCAGGCCTCGATCTCGGGATCGAGGTTCTCGGAGCGGCCACGCTCCTTCTTCTGCGCCACCGGTCCGGCGGCATGCGCGGCGTCGCGCTCTGCCTGCTCGTCGGCGACCAGGGCGGCGCGCTCGGCGGCCTTGGCGTCCTTCTCGGCCTTGAGGTCGACCTTGGCGTCGGCCTTCTTCTTGTGCGGGCCGAGCACCATGATCATGTTGCGGCCGTCCTGCTTGGGCGACGACTCGACGAAGCCCAGCTCCGTCACGTCCTCGGCCAGGCGCTGCAGCAGCCGGAACCCGAGCTCGGGACGGTGCTGCTCGCGACCGCGGAACATGATCGTGATCTTGACCTTGTCCCCGGCGCGCAGGAACCGCACGACGTGACCCTTCTTGGTCTCGTAGTCGTGCGCGTCGATCTTCGGACGAAGCTTCATCTCCTTGATGATCACGTTCGTCTGGTTCCGACGGGCCTCGCGAGCCTTCTGGGCGTTCTCGTACTTGAACTTGCCGTAGTCCATGAGCTTGCAGACTGGCGGCTTCCCCTGCGGCGCGATCTCGACGAGGTCGAGGTCAGCCTCCTGGGCAAGCTTCAGGGCCTGGTCCGTGGGAACGATGCCCACGGTCTCCCCGTTGGGTCCAACGAGACGGACCTCGGGAACCCGGATCCGGTCGTTGATTCGCAGCTCGGTGCTGATGTGTCCTCCTGATGGCAATGTGGCCGGAGGTCCTTGCGGCTCGGCTCCCCCCGAGAGGGCGGTCCGAAATCGACAAAGGCTTCCGCTTGTCCAAGCGGAAGCCAGTCACGCCGCCCCCTACACGCGGGGAACGCCTCCGAAGTGACCAGCTCTCGCGACGTACGACGTTCGTACTCGCGAAGGCCGGGGCCTTCGGGACCGGACCCGACGACCTGTGCTCGCGCTGCGGTCGGTGCGGGTGGGAGACGAGTGGAGAGCCTCCGCTTGTAGATCAACTCCACCGTGGGTACGGCGGAACTGATCGGTCAACGCTGAATGCTAACCGAAGATTCCGCGTCCGGCCGAATCCAGGCGGTGCCGGACCCGACCCGGGCCAGGGTCCAGCCCCGGGCGAGGCCCTCGAGGTCGTCGCCCTCGACCACGAGCGGGACGGGACCGGCGACGTCGACGAGCAGCGCCTCGGCGCCGTCCTGGAGCGCCGACCGGGCCGCGACCTGCGCCGAGACGGGCACCGGGCGGGCGGCCGGGTCCCAGGCGGCGAGCGTCGCCGTCCCGGTGAAGGACAGCAGCGCGAGCCGGCCGTCTCCGCCGCGCATCAGCACGGTGGCCATGTCGCTGGTCTTGTCGTGAGCGAGCCCGTCCTGGTCGAGCTCGACCTCGCCCAGGACGGCCACGACCGGCACCAGGAGCCGCGCCTGCTGGAGCGCGGCGAGGGCCTCCGGATAGGCGCCCGGGTCGGCGTCCCAGGCGGCCAGCGCAGCGGCCAGCTCGGCCGGCGCGGCGCCGTCGTCACCGGCGAACCCGGGGTCCGGGATCGTGCGGGTCTCGTCGGGCTGGATCACACCGACATCCTCCCCCGAACGGGTTTGTCACCCGAAACTCGGGGCAAAGTCGACCGTGTCGCTTGATTTAGGTGCATTCGATCCGTACAAAGAGACCCCATGACGACCACTGCCCTAGCAGGGCCGCCTGACGCCACTCGCTCGGGACGGCGCACCAACCCGCGAGCCCGCGATGGCTCCCGCCTGTCCTTCCTGCGGCGCTGGGTCTCCCCCCTCGTCCTCCTCGCACTCTGGGAGCTCGCCTCCGTCACCGGAGTCCTCTCCGAGCGCAAGCTCGCCTCCCCGGTCCAGATCGCCCAGGCCGCCTGGGAGCTGATCCAGGACGGCACCCTGGCCGAGGACACCCTCGTGTCGCTCCAGCGGGTCGCGATCGGCTTCACGATCGGCGCGGTCATCGGGATCTCGCTGGCGATCGTCGCCGGCCTCAGCCGCTTCGGCGAGGACGTCGTCGACCCGCCGATGCAGATGCTGCGCACGCTGCCCCACTTCGGGCTGGTGTCGCTCTTCATCATCTGGTTCGGCATCGGCGAGACCCCCAAGATCGCCCTGATCGCGATGGGTGCGACGTTCCCGCTGTACCTGAACACCTTCGGCGGGATCCGCGGCATCGAGCGCAAGACCCTCGAGGCGGCGAAGTCGATGCACCTGACCTGGAGCCAGCGGATCCGCCACGTGATCATGCCCGGAGCGCTTCCGCAGACGCTGGTCGGTCTGCGGCAGAGCCTCGGCATCGCCTGGCTGTCGCTGATCGTCGCGGAGACCATCGCGCCCGACGCCGGCCTCGGCTCGATGATCAACGACGCCCGCGAGTTCCAGCAGACCGACATCGTCGTCGTCGGCCTCGTCGTCTACAGCCTCCTCGGCCTGAGCACCGACTCCATCGTCCGCTACATCGAGAGGAAGGCACTCGCATGGCGAGCCTGACCCCCGACGCACCCGGCCCGGCGGCGACGGAGCACGTCGCGCGGGTCCGCTCCCACAACCGGTCCTTCGGCGACACCCACGTGCTGAAGTCCATCGACTTCGAGATCCGCAGCAGCGAGTTCGTCGCCCTGCTCGGCCGCAGCGGCTGCGGCAAGTCCACGCTGCTGCGCAGCATCGCGCGCCTCGACCCCGCCCCGGCGGGCGAGGTCGAGGTCAACGGCCGCACCGGGGTGGCGTTCCAGGAGCCACGGCTACTGGACTGGCGCACCGTGCACCAGAACGTGGCGCTCGCCCTGATCAACAGCCCCGAGAGGCGCAGCCGGTTCGAGCTGGCGGAGAAGACGCTGGCCGAGGTCGGCCTCACCGAGAAGCTGGACGCCTGGCCGCTCCGGCTCTCCGGCGGCCAGGCGCAGCGCGTCTCGCTGGCGCGGGCGCTGGTCAGCAACCCGGCGCTACTGCTGCTCGACGAGCCCTTCAGCGCGCTCGACGCGCTCACCCGGATCGAGATGCACCAGCTGGTGATCGAGCTGTGGCGCCGCCACTCGATCGCGATCCTCGTCGTCACCCACGACGTCGACGAGGCACTGGCGCTGGCCGACCGGATCGTCGTCATGGACGGCGGCCGGATGGCCCACGAGTGGCGCATCGGCGCGCGCCGTGACGACCGCGCCCACACCAGGCCGGAGATCGCCCGGCTGCGCGCCGAGCTGCTGGAAGCGCTCGGCGTGCAGCCCACTCCCCCCAACCCGAATCGCAACCGGCTCGAGAACCAAGGAGCAGCATGAAGTCCAAGGCACTGGCCGGCCCGATCGCGGGCATCCTCGCCGCCACCGTCCTCCTCGCCGGATGTGGTGGCGACGCCACCGGCAACGAGGACGCGGTCGGCGACGACGGCAAGGTCGACCTGTCCAAGGTGACGCTGATCGTCGGTGACCAGAAGGGCACCAGCGCCAAGGCCCTGCTCACCGCCGCCGGCCTCGAGGACACGCCGTACAAGATCGAGTGGAAGGAGTTCACCGCCGGACCGCCGATGCTGGAGGCGCTGAACGCCGACGCGATCCACGTCGGCATGGTCGGGAACACCCCGCCGATCTTCGCCGCGGCCGGCGGCGGCACCTTCAAGATGGTCGCCACCGCGTCCTACACCGGCAAGGGCGACACGATCCTCGTGCCCAAGGACTCGCCCATCCAGAGCGTCGCGGACCTGAAGGGAAAGGAGGTCGCGGTGGCCGAAGGCAGCTCGGCCAACTACAACCTGCTCGCCCAGCTCGACAAGGCCGGGCTGAAGTACAGCGACATCGAGGTGCAGAACCTCCAGCCGGCCGACGCGCTGGCGGCGTTCTCCAACGGCCACGTCGACGCCTGGGCGGTGTGGGACCCCTACACCTCGCAGGCCGTGGTCGACGAGGGTGCGCGCGTCCTCGCCGACGGCGACGGTCTCGTCAACGGCCTCAACTTCCAGGTCGCGTCCCAGTCGGCGCTCGACGACCCCGCGACGACCGAGGCGCTGCGCGACTACGTCAACCGGATCACCAAGGCGCAGGTCTGGTCGTCCGAGCACCAGGACGAGTGGGCCAAGGTGTGGGCCGAGCAGACCGGACTGAGCGAGCAGGTCACGCTCGCTGCCGCGAAGAACCGGCCGGTGAGCCCGCAGCCGATCGACCAGTCGGTGATCGACTCCGAGCAGGAGATGGCCGACACGTTCACCGAGAACGGCCTGATCCCCGACGAGGTCGACGTGTCGAGCTTCTTCACCGACGAGTTCGCCGAGGACACGACCGGAGACTCGGTCGAGTGAGCGGCGCGACGCTGCACTGGTTCCTCCCGACGTCGGGCGACAGTCGGTCGCTGGTGGGCGCGGGGCAGGGCGTGCCCGGCGAGGTGAAGGGCGGGCTGCGCGAGACGCTCTCGCACGGCTTCCGCGAGCCGTCGATCGACTACCTCGCCGACGTCGCCCGGACCGCCGAGAAGATCGGCTTCGCGGGGGTGCTCACGCCGACCGGCACGTTCTGTGAGGACGCGTGGCTGACCACGGCCGCCCTGCTGCGGGAGACGTCGACGCTGAAGGGTGTCCTCGGCGGGTCGGTCGCGCAGCCCGGGGTGGCCGCTCTGGCCTGAGGCCGGTCCCGCGTGGGGCGTGTGGGACGCTTGAAACGTGGACGATGCTTCGTGGGCGGCGCTGACGCTGAGCCTCACCGTGGCGGGAGGGATCTGGACCTGGCTCGCCTTCCGGCGACGGGGTCTGGCCTCCGGCCTGCGGGCGCTCGGCTTCACGCTGCTGCCCCCCGCGGCCTACCTGACCAAGACGCTCCAGATGTTCACCGGCATCGCCGGCGAGATCGGCGACTGGGCGGGCAACCTGGTGTGGAACCCGATGGTGTGGAGCGGGATCGTCGTGGGCGCTGTCGGCATCGGCCTGATCGTGATCTCCGGCGCGCTTCGCACCCGCCAGGTCGCGAGGTCGGAGGGTCCGTCGGCCGCCGGACCACGTGAGCTGCCCGCCAAGCGGACGTCCGAGGCCGGGCAGCCCGCCCTGGCCGGCGACGACGACATGGCCGAGATCGAGGCCATCTTGCGCAAGCGCGGCATCAGCTGATGGCCGCGCAGGTGTCGCAGGGCTTCGTCGACCGTAACCAGCTCTGGGCGCGGCTGAACGACGCCGTCGCCAAGCAGGGCGTCCCGCTCCCCACCCCGGTGTTCGTCGTCGACCTCGACGCCTTCGACGCGAACGCGACCGACCTCGTCCGACGGGCCCGCGGCAAGCCGATCCGGGTCGCGTCGAAGTCGCTGCGGGTGCCGGCCCTGATCAGCCGCGCCCTCGAGCACGACGGAGTGCAGGGCGTCCTCGCCTACACGCTGCGCGAGGCACTCTGGCTGCACGAGCACGACCTCTGCGACGACATCGTCGTCGCCTACCCGACCGTCGACCGGGGGGCGCTGGCCCAGCTGGTCGCCTCCCCGTCGGCCGCGGCCGCCATCACGATCATGGTCGACAACGTCGCCCAGCTCGACGTCGTCGACTCGGTCCGCTTCTCCCCCACCGTCCCGGTCCGGGTCGCGATCGACGTGGACGCGGGCCTGCTCGTGGCGGGCAAGCACGTCGGCCCCAAGCGCTCGCCGCTGCACGACACGGCGGACGTGGTGGCGCTGGCCCGGACGATCACCGAGCGCAGCGGCTTCCGCCTGGTCGGCGCGATGACCTACGAGGGACAGGTCGCCGGGCTGGCCGACACGGTGCCCACGGCCCGCACCCGGTCGATGATCGTGCGCCGGCTGAAGGCGCTCTCGCTGACCCAGCTCGCCGTACGCCGTCGCGAGATCGCCGACGCGATCCGTCCGCTGGCCGAGCTGGAGTTCTGGAACGCCGGCGGCTCCGGCTCGGTCGAGGAGTCCGCGGCCGATCCGGTGGTCACCGAGGTCGCGGCCGGCTCCGGGCTCCTGGTGCCGACGCTCTTCGACCACTACCGCTCGTTCGCGCCGAGGCCCGCCTCGTTCTACGGGCTGCCGGTCACCCGCAAGCCGTCGCCCGAGATGGCGACCGTGCACGGCGGCGGCCTGGTCGCCTCCGGACCGATCGGCGCAGACCGGCTGCCGACCCCGTGGGCGCCGGCCGGCCTGCACCTGACCGGTCTCGAGGGCGCCGGCGAGGTCCAGACGCCGCTCACCGGCCACGCCGCCGCGCTGCTGGAGATCGGTGACCTCGTGTGGTTCCGCCACGCGAAGTCCGGCGAGCTCTTCGAGCACGCACTCTCCGTGCACCTGCTCTCCGGCAGCGAGTTCGTGGACGCCGTGCCGAGCTACCGCGGGTGCGGCCAGGCCTTCTGACGTGGTCGACGCCGCCGCGCTGCTCGACCTGGCCCGGTCGCGCCCGGCGACGCTGGGAGCCGGCCGGCTGATCTGTATCGACGGACCCGCCGGGTCGGGCAAGACGACGCTGGCGGCCGCGGTCGCCGCGCTCGAACCGGGCGCCCGGGTGATCCACATGGACGACCTGTACGAGGGCTGGCACGGCCTGTCGAAGGTCGCCGCCCAGCTCGGTGACCTGCTCCGGCCGCTGGCCGACGGAAGGCCGGGCAGCTACCGCCGCTACGACTGGCACGTCGGTCGCTTCGTCGAGACGGTCGTCGTCGAGCCGGTCCCGCTGCTGGTGATCGAGGGTGTCGGCAGCGGTGCGCGCGCGGTCGCCGACGTCGTCTCGGCGCTCGCCTGGGTCGAGGCGCCGTGGCCGGAGCGGCTCCGGCGCGGGCTCGAGCGCGACGGCGAGGCGATGCGCCCGGAGTGGGAGCAGTGGCAGGTCGACGAGGCGGCACTCTTCGGACGCGAGGAGACCCGTGGACGGGCCGACGTGATCATCGACACCAGCCCTAGGGTGACGACCATGCTCGCTCCCAGTGGTGACCAGTACGAGATCAGCGGCGGCGGCTACCGGGCCGTCGTCACCGAGAGCGGGGCGGCGCTGCGCGTGCTGGAGTACGCCGGGCGCCCGCTGGTCGACGGGTTCGGCGCCGACGAGATGTCGCCCGGTGGTCGCGGCCAGCTGCTGATGCCGTGGCCGAACCGGATCCGCGACGGCGCCTACTCGTTCGACGGGCACGACCACCAGCTCGCGCTGACCGAGCCGTCCCACCGCAACGCGTCGCACGGCCTGGTGCGCTGGGTGGCCTGGTCGCTCGAGGAGCACACCGCCCACTCGG
>JAOPXG010000132.1 GCA_025965275.1 Nocardioides sp. | reverse complement strand
AGGTCAACTCGGCCGTCTACACCGACGCGCTGGTCGCCGTGAACGGCAACTACGACGACGTCAACCGGCTCGCCTCCGAGATCGCGGGCGAGGAGGACGGCTGGGCGTTCGTGAACGTCAACGTCCGGCCCTACTACGCCGAGGGCTCCAAGACCCTGGGCTACGAGATCGCCGAGCAGCTCGGCTGGCGGCTCCCCGACCAGATCGTGATCCCGGTCGCGAGCGGCTCGCAGCTGACCAAGGTGCACAAGGCGTTCCAGGAGCTGGTCAAGCTCGGGCTCGTCGAGGACAAGCCCTACAAGGTGTACGGCGCGCAGGCAGAGGGCTGCTCCCCGGTCTCGGTCGCCTACAAGGCCGGCGTCGACGCGATCCGCCCGGTCAAGCCGGACACCATCGCCAAGAGCCTCGCCATCGGCAACCCGGCCGACGGGATCTACGTGCTCGACATCTGCCGCGAGACCGGCGGCGCGGTCGAGGACATCACCGACGACCAGGTCCGCGAGGCGATCGTGCTCCTGGCCCGCACCGAGGGCATCTTCACCGAGACCGCCGGCGGCACCACGGTCGGCGTCCTGAAGAAGCTCGTCGAGACCGGCCAGCTCGACCCCACGCTCGAGACCGTCGTGATCAACACCGGCCACGGCCTCAAGACCCTCGACGCGGTCTCCGGCTCCGTCGGACCGGCCGCGACCATCGAACCGTCGTACGCCGCGTTCGCCGCCACCGGCATCGCCTGACCGCCCCGACCTGAGGAGCCACCAGCACATGTCCGTCTCCGTCCGGATCCCGACCATCCTGCGCACCTACACCGGTGGCGAGTCCGAGGTGAGTGCGGCCGGCGCCACGCTCGCCGAGGTGCTCGACGACCTCGACGTGAACTACAGCGGGATCAAGGGCCGGGTCCTCGACGACGCCGGCGAGCTGCGTCGCTTCGTGAACGTCTACGTCGGCAACGACGACGTGCGCTTCCTCGACAACCTCGCCACGCCCACCCCCGACGGCACCCAGATCTCGGTCATCCCGGCCGTCGCGGGCGGCTGCTGAAATCCTTGTAACGCGGGGTTGTGTGATCGAGGCACGCGTTCTGACACGTGCCTCGATCCGACAACCCCGCGTTACAAGCGTGCGCGGCGCGCGATGAGGTGCGCCCGCTCGGCGAGGTTGGCGCACCGGCCGATGGCTTCGTCGTACGCCGTGCGGGCGTCGTCGAGGCGGCCGGCCCGGGCGAGCAGCTCGGCCCGGGTGGCCGGCAGCCGGTGACCGGGGAGCACCAGCCCGTCGAGCAGCGCGAGGCCGTCGAGCGGCCCCGACGCCTCCGCGACCGCGACCGCCCGGTTGAGCCGCACCACCGGTGAGCCGGTGAGCGCCTCCAGCTCGGCGTAGCGTGCGGCGATCCGGGACCAGTCCGTGTCGGCGGCCGTCGGCGCGATCGCGTGCTCGGCGGCGATCAGCGCCTGGAGGAGGTACGGCGAGGCCGGCGCCCCGACGAGGGGCGCCAGCAGTGCGAGCGCCTCGGCCACCTCGCCGGCGTACCACTGCGAGCGGTCCTGGTCGGGCAGCAGCACGAGCGTCCCGTCGGAGGCCACCCGGGCGTCGCGCCGGGAGTGCTGCACCAGCATCAGCGCCAGCAGGGCGTCGAGCTCGACGGCGCCGGGGAACGACGCCGGCAGCAGCGACCGCAGCACCCGCACCAGCCGGATCGCCTCGCCCGCCACGTCCGCGCGCAGCACGTCGTTGCCGGATCCGGGCGCGTAGCCGGTGGTGAAGGCCAGGTAGGCGACGTCGGCGACGACCGCCACGCGCGACACCAGCTCCGGACCGGCCGGCACGGAGAACGACGCACCCGCCAGCTTCTTGCGCGCGCGGGTCAGTCGCGCGGCCATCGTCGGGGTCGGCACGAGGAAGAGCCGCGCCACGTCCTCGGTCGGCACACCGAGCACCAGCCGCAGCGTGAGGGCGGCCGCCGACTCCGGCGGCAGCGACGGGTGCGCGCAGAGCAGCACCAGCCGGAGCCGCTCGTCGCGCACCGGCACGCCGGTGTCGGCCATCACCTGCTGGGCCTCCTCCTGCAACGACGCCTCCACCGCGAGCAGCGGCAGCTTCCGCGTGGCGACCGCCTCCGCACGCAGCCGGTCGAGGATCCGTCGCCGGGCCGCGGTCAGCAGCCAGGCGGGCGGGTTGTCGGGCACCCCCGACGAGGGCCAGGTCCGGGCTGCGGCCTCGAACGCGTCGGCCAGCCCGTCCTCGGCGAGGTCGAGCCGACGGAACTGCGCGACGAGCAGGGCCAGCAACCGGCCCCCCTCGTCGCGCAGCGCCGACTCGAGTGCTGTCACGTTGCGATGACCGGCCGGACCTCGATCGTGTACGCCGGCGGCAGCAGCCGCGCGACGTCGACCGCCGTCTCCAGGTCGGGGAGCTCGACGAGGTAGAACCCGCCCACCTGCTCGACGGTCTCGGCGTACGGCCCGTCCCGTACGGCGCGCACCTCGCCCGCCGTCAGCGTCCGCGACGTGGCCGGGTCGGCGAGCGCCTCGCCCTGGAGCAGCGAGCCGCGCTCGCGCACCGCCTCGCTGAACGCCGTGAAGCGGTCGAAGACGGCCTGCTGCTCGGCGTCGGACGAGGCGGCCCACCGGTCGAAGTGGTCGACCTCGGCCATCAGGACGAGGAACTTCACCCCATGTCTCCCGAGTGGTCGACGACCCCGCGCACCTCGACCGCGCCCTCGGTCCGGGCGAGCTCCCCGACGACCTCCATCAGGTCGTCGAGGTCGTCGCTCTCGACGACGTAGAAGCCGCCCAGCTGCTCGACGGTCTCGGCGTACGGCCCGTCGGTGACCGTGACACCGGCACCGTCGTGCCGGACGACCTTGCCCTCGCGAGACCTGGTCAGCTCCTCGCCCGCGGTGATCTGGTGGCCGCGCTCGGCGAGACTCCGGGCGAAGGTCTGGTGTGCCGTCATGGTGGTCTGCAGGTCGGCCTCGATGCGGGCCTCCGAGGCGGTCTCCTCGCCCGAGATCAGCACGACGTAGGTCGTCATGCCGGGTCACCGCTGTGGTCGACGGCCTGGCGCACCTCGACCGCGCCCTCGGCGCCGGCGAGCACGCCGCACACCTCGAGCAGGTCGTCGAGGTCGTCGCTCGCGACGACGTAGAAGCCGGTCAGCTGCTCGACGGTCTCGGCGTAGGGGCCGTCGGTGACGGCGATGCCGGAGCCGTTCTGGCGCACGACCACGGCGTCGCGCGAGTGGGTCAGCTCGGTGCCGCCGGTCACCGTGTGGCCGCGCTCGGCGAGCAGGCGGGCGAACTCGCCGTGGGTGGCGTACATCGCGGCGCGCTGCTCCTCGGACGCGGACTCCCAGCTGCTCTCGTCAGCGGGGAGGAGGACGACGTACTCGGTCATGGTGGTTCCTCTCGACGTGATGGATGAGTCTGTCACCGGGGTGACGGGCGGGTCCGGGTGAAATCGACAGGCCGGGCGAACACGTCTCTTGACACGGTTGGGGGCAGGCAGCACAGTGAGCAGTGGGAACGCTCCCATAAGCGTCTCGAAACGGCGGTTCACCGGCGGGCCCAGCCGTGCGACGGGCCCGGGGTCTCCTCGACGTCCCGGGCCCGTCGTTCGCGGTACGGCGGCCCCTCGCGCGGCGGCATACTGACGCCATGAGCCGCCCGCCCCGCACCCGGCCGACCCTCGAAGAGGTCGCCGCCCTCGCCGGCGTGGGCCGCGGCACCGCCTCGCGGGTCATCAACGGCGGCGAGAAGGTCTCCGAGCGCGCGCGGCAGGCGGTCGAGAACGCGATCTCGGAGCTCGGCTACGTGCCGAACGCCGCCGCGCGGGCCCTGGTCACCCGGCGCACCGACGCCGTCGCGCTCGTCATCGCCGAGTCGGAGGAGCGGGTCTTCGGGGAGCCCTTCTTCGCCGGGATCATCCGTGGCATCGGGTCGGCACTCGGCGAGGTGGACCGCCAGCTGGTGCTGCTCCTCGCCCAGGCCTCCCAGCGGCGCGGCGGGCTGGACCACTACCTCACTCGCCAGCACGTCGACGGTGTCCTGCTGCTCTCCCTGCACGCCGACGACGAGCTGCCCGGCCTGATCCGCGCCCACGGGCTGCCCGTCGTCGTGGGTGGCCGCGCCCACGAGGGCATCCGGACCAACTACGTCGACGTCGACAACGTGCAGGGCGCCCGGCTCGCGGTCGCCCACCTGGTCGAGCGCGGCCGGCAGCGGATCGCCACCATCGGCGGCCCCGCCGACATGGCCGCCGGCAGCTCCCGCTTCGAGGGGTACGTCGCGGCGCTCGCCGCCGCCGGGCGTGAGCTCGACGAGCGGCTCGTCGAGCTCGGCGACTTCAGCCAGGAGAGCGGGGCCGACGCGATGCGTGCGCTGCTCGAGCGCGAGCCCTCCCTCGACGGCGTCTTCTGCGCCAACGACCTGATGGCCGTCGGCGCGCTCGGTGCGCTGCGCGCGGCCGGACGCCGGGTGCCGGAGGACGTCTCGGTCGTCGGGTTCGAGGACGCGCCGATCGCGACGTCGACGCACCCGCCCCTCACGACCGTCCACCAGAGCCCCGAGCAGATGGGCCGTGAGATGGTCGCGCTGCTCCTCGAGACCATGGCCGCGCCCGAGCAGGACCGGCCGGGCCGGATGCTCCCCACACGCCTGGTGGTACGGGCGAGCAGCTGACGCTGGACCATTCGTGGGGCGAAGTCGCCCCCGCGTGGGTAGATTTCTTGTGTGGAGCAGCGCGGCGAGTCCGAGGTGCCGTTGGTCCTGCTCGTCACCAGCCAGGAATGGGCGGAGGGCGAGCCGGGTCACGGAGCGCTCGATGCTGCCCTCACGTCGCAGGGGCTGGCCAGCCGCTGGGTCGTCTGGGACGACCTCGGGGTCGACTGGGCCCACGCCGAGGTGGTCGCGGTCCGGTCGACCTGGGACTACGGTCCGCGGCTGGGTGAGTTCCTCGGTTGGGCAGCTGGCGTGGGGCCCACGCTGCTCAACGGCGTGAACATCTTCCGCTGGAACACCGACAAGCAGTACCTCCTCGATCTGCAGACCTACGGCCTGCCGGTGGTCCCGACGATCACGGCCGACACGATCTTCGAGGTGCGCGCGGCGGCCGACCGCTACGGCCTCGCCGTCGTGAAGCCCCGGGTCGGCGCGCGGGGTCAGGGCCTCGAGGTCGTCACCGACGGCCGCATCTGGCTCCCGACCGACGGGCACGAGGGTCCCTGGATCGTGCAGCCGCTGGTCCAGTCCATCCACACCGAGGGCGAGACCTCGGTCTTCGTCATCGGGGGCCACCCGGTCAGCCAGGTGCAGCGGCTGCCCAGCTCCGCCGACATCCGGGTGCAGGAGGAGTTCGGCGGCACGTCGCGACCGGTCGCGCTCTCGACCGAGGCGGCCATCCTCGCGGCGGAGGCCATCGCCGCGGTCGTCGACATCCTGGGCGACGAGATCGTCTACGGCCGGGTGGACATGATGCGCTACGAGGGGCAGCTCGTCGTGAGCGAGGTCGAGCTGACCGAGCCCGCTCTCGACCTCGACGTGCTCCCGCTCAACGCGCTGCCGTTCGCGGACGCGATCGCCGTGCGCGCCAC
>JAOPXG010000122.1 GCA_025965275.1 Nocardioides sp. | reverse complement strand
GGTGAACAGGCGGTGGTGGTTGGCCCGCATCACGTGGCGCAGCCCGACCGGCCAGAACGTCCCCCAGTGCACGGGTACGGCGGTGGTCGCGCCCACCCGGCCGACCGCGACGGCTCCCTCGACCGGGACCATGTGGCCGTCATCGAGCGTCGTCCCCCAGCCACCGCCCGGCACCAGGGCGAGGTCGACCGGCCCCACGTCGGCCATGTCGTCGCGCAGCTCGGTGTCGCCGGGGAACCAGAGCGACCGGCCGCCGGCGTCGATGCGGAAGCCGAGCGCCGGCCCGGTCGCCGAGGAGCCCGGGCCGCGGCTGCCGTCGTGGGTCGCAGGCAGCACCCGGACCTGCGCGCCCGCCAGCTCGACCGTCTCCCCGGGCGCCACCGGCACGACCCGATCGGGACCGAGGTCCTTCAGCAGCTGCTGGCCGCCGCGCGGCACCACGATCGGGACGTTGCGCTCGAAGCGGCGCAGCGACGGCAGGTGCAGGTGGTCGTGGTGCAGGTGCGAGACCACGACGACGTCGACGTCGGTGGCCGAGTCGTCCGGGTGGGCGGCGTACCGCTTGAGGTGGAAGAGGTGGTCGGACAGCAGCGGGTCGAGCGCGACCTGCACCCCGCCGAGCTCGACGGTGGCGGACGCGTGGCCCCACCAGGTGAAGGTGGTCACCGCACGTGCTGCTGGGCCCAGTGGACGAGCGGAGCGAGCAGGCCGGCCGCCGTACGGCCGTCCGCGGTCAGGGAGTACTCGACGTGCGGGGGCACGACGGGGAGCGCCTCGCGGTGCACGAGGCCGTCGGCCTCGAGGGTCTGGAGCGACTGGCTCAGCATCTTCTCGCTGACCCCGGTCACCTCGCGCATCAGCTCGCTCCAGCGCATCGTCCGGTCGTCCAGGGTGAGCAGCAGCAGCACGCCCCACTTGCTGGTCACGTGCTCGACCAGCAGGCGGGTGTCGGGGCAGGCCGTGTCGAGCTGGAGGTCACGGACGATCGTCATGGGGGCAACTTACCTCCGGGTGGGTACCCCACTTTGAAGTAGGTACCCACGATCGGGAAGGTGCCCACGCCCACCGAGGTTCTGTCCTCGTCAGCAGAAGTCGAACCGAGGAGGAACCATGTCGATCGTCGTCACCGGAGCCAGCGGACACCTGGGCCGGCTGGTGGTGGAGCGCCTGCTGGATCGCGGGGTCGACCCGGCCGGCATCGTGGCCACGGGCCGCTCCACCGACAAGCTCGCCGAGCTCGCCGACCGCGGGGTGCGCACCGAGCGCCTCGACTTCGACGACGTGCCGGAGACCGTGTCGTGGCTGGCCGCGGGCGACGTGCTGCTGCTCGTGTCGGGCAGCGAGGTCGGCAAGCGGGTGCCGCAGCACCAGGCGGTGGTGGACCTCGCCGCGCGCACCGGAGTACGGCGGATCGCCTACACCAGCGCTCCGGCAGCGGACGACACCACGCTCGCCCTGGCCCCCGAGCACGCCGCCACCGAGGGACTGATCCGCGCGAGCGGACTGCCGTTCACCTTCCTGCGCAACGGCTGGTACACCGAGAACTACGAGCCGACGTTCGCGCAGGCCCGCGAGACCGGCGTGGTCGCGTCCAGCGCCGGCGACGGCCGGGTGGCGAGTGCGCCGCGGTCCGACTTCGCGGACGCGGCGGCCGTGGTCCTGGCGAGCGAGGGTCACGACAACGCCGTCTACGAGCTCTCGGGCGACGTCGCGTGGAGCTTCGACGAGCTGGCGGCGACCTTCGCCGACGTGCTCGGCCGGGAGGTGACCTACCAGCGGCTGACGCCCGACGAGCACCGCGCGCTGCTGGTGTCGTTCGGGCTCGACGAGGACACCGCCGCCTTCGTCGTGGCGCTCGACCAGAACATCGCCGACGGGCTGCTCGCCGTCACCACCGGCGACCTGGCCCGGCTGATCGGTCGGCCGACCGAGCCGCTCGCCGAGACGGTGCGCCGCTGGCTCTGATCGGCCCCGTCAGACCAGCGTGCCCGTCACCACCGTGCCGTCGACCTCGTCGTCGGTCCACACCTCGGTGGCGAGCCCGGCCTCCCGCATCAGGGCGTCCGTGCCCACGGCCTGGCCCCGGCTGGTCTCGATGAGCAGCCGCCCGCCCGGCGCCAGCCACGCGGAGGCCCCGGCGGCGACGCCACGGTGCACGTCGAGGCCGTCGGCGCCGCCGTCGAGCGCCACGCGGTGCTCGTGGTCGCGGGCCTCGGGCGGCATCGTCGCGATCGCGTGGGTGGGCACGTACGGCGCGTTCGCCACGACCGCCGTGACCCGCCCGCGCAGGGCGTCCGGCAGCGCGTCGTACAGGTCGCCCTCGAAGACCCGCTCCGGCGGGAGGTTGCGGCGGGCGACCGCGACCGCGGCCGGGTCGATGTCGGCGGCGTAGACCTCGAGGCCCGGTGTCCCGGCCAGCAGGGCTGCCCCGATCGCGCCGGCGCCGCAGCACAGGTCGACCACGACGTCGCCGGCGCGCAGGCCGGGCGCGGCCCGGTGGACGAGCGCCGTGGTCCGCTGCCGCGGCACGAACACGCCGGGTGCGACGGCGATGCGCAGGCCGCAGAACTCGGCGTAGCCGACGATCTGCTCGAGTGGCAGCCCGGCGACCCGGTCGGCCAGCATCCGGTCCAGGTCGGTGCCGTCCGGGTCGTCGGCGGCCGCCTCCAGCAGGAGGCGCGCCTCGTCCTCGGCGAACACGCAGCCCGCCGCCCGGAGGGTGGCCACGAGCTCCTCGGGGTGCATGGTCGATGATGCTGCCATGCCGAGCGTGACGACCCAGATCACCATCATCGTGATCGGGTACGCCGCCCTCGTGACGCTCCTCGCCCTCGTCGTGGTGCTCCGTCGCGGCGACCGGCCGCCGTGGCTCGACCAGATGGTCTGGCTGCTGGAGGTGCTGCTCATCGTGCGCGGGCTGGCCGGTCTGGGCACGGTGTTCGGCGACGACCCGCCCGACTCCATGTCCACGCACGTCGGCTACCTGATCTCGTCGGTCTGCATCCTGCCGATCGCGATGAAGTCGGTCGAGGGCGACCGCGCGGTCTGGTCCTCCGGCGTCGTCGCGGTGGGCGCGCTCGCCGTCACCGTGATCGCCGTACGACTGCAGATGACGGCATGAGCGCCCCCGCCCGCTCCGGCCCGCACAAGGTGCTGCTCGCCTTCTACGCGCTCTTCACCCTCGCCGCCGGCGCCCGCGCGCTGGTGCAGCTGACCACGCAGTACGACGACGCGCCGGTCGCCTACTGGCTGTCGCTCGCCGCCGCGGTGACCTACGCACTGGGCTGGTACGCCATCCGCCAGGCCTCGGTGGGCAGCACCGGCTTCGCGAGCGTGATGCTCTGGGTCGAGCTCGGCGGGGTCCTCACCGTCGGGACCCTGAGCCTGGTCGAGCCGGACTGGTTCGCCGACGCGTCGGTGTGGTCCGACTACGGCATCGGCTACGGGTTCGTGCCGGCCGTGCTGCCGATCGCGGGGCTGCTGTGGCTGCGCCGGCAGAAGCGAACAATCCGGGCGGGTGCCGACTCCGAATAGAGGTCGTTCGTCGTCGACTGCTTGAGGGGGCAGACGTGGGTCCGACTTCCATGACGGTGATGGTCGCTGTCGCAGGACTGGTGGCCTGGCTGGCATCGGGCACCGCATCGGCGCGCTCGCGGCGCCGGTGCGAGGAGCGCCGACGCCGCTCCGTGCACCGGGATCCGCGGACGGCCAACCTGCTCGACGTCGAGCGCCGGCTTCGCGAGGGGCTGACCGACCGGCAGGTCGACTTCGTGCTGGCCAGGGTCGAGCGGGACGGCATCGCGGCGCGGACGCTGTGGACCTGGCTCGACCGGTTCGGTGCGCCCGCCCTCGTGGCGGCGCTCGCGTCCGGGTGGGGGTACGGCGGGCTGGTCCGGTTCCTCGACGCCACCGGGCAGCCGGACCTCGACGAGCTGTCGGTCCTGGCCCGGCTCGCCATGCCGGAGCTCTACGGGGGTCAGGACGCTCGCGCGGATCTGTAACGTGTTCTAGATTGCCCGACGTGACCACTCCGGATGTCTTCGCGCCCGCCACGCTCGGCCCGGTGCGGCTGCGCAACCGCACGGTCAAGGCCGCGACGTTCGAGGGGCGTACGCCGTACGGCCAGGTCACCGACGAGCTCATCGACTACCACCTCGCTGTCACCCGCGGCGGCGTCGGCCTGACGACCGTCGCCTACCTCGCGGTCGCGCCGGAGGGTCGCACGCACCGCGAGCAGATCGTCGTGGGGGAGCGGACGATCGGCGGCCTGACCCGGCTCGCCGACGCGATCCACGAGTCCGGGGCCGCGATCGCCGGCCAGGTCGGGCATGCCGGCCCGGTCGCCAACGGCCGCTCCAACGGGGTGCAGGCGCTCAGCGCCAGTCGGATGCCGAGCCCGCTGTCGATGCAGATGGTGAAGGCGGCCACCGAGGCCGACCTGACCCGGATCACCCGGGAGTACGTCGCCGCCTCGCGGACGCTGGTGCGCGCCGGCTTCGACGTCCTCGAGCTGCACATGGCGCACAGCTACCTGATCTCGTCCTTCCTCGCGCCGGCGCTCAACCGGCGCAAGGACGGCCGCGGCGGCTCCCTGGAGAACAGGGCGCGGCTCGGTCGCCAGGTCGCGCGGGCGGTGCGCGACGAGATCGGGTCGGACGCCGCCATCACCGCGAAGGTCAGCCTCAGCGACGGCTTCAAGGGCGGCGTCTCGACCGACGAGGGTCTCGAGTACGCCCAGATGCTGGAGTCGGACGGCACCCTCGACGCGCTCCAGATGAGCGGCGGGTCGTCGCTGATGAACCCGATGTACCTCTTCCGCGGCGAGGCGCCGCTGAAGGAGTTCGCCGAGACGATGCCCCTCGTCGTGCGCCTCGGCATGAAGACGCCGGTCGGCCGCGGCTTCCTGAAGACCTACCCCTTCGAGGAGGCGTACTTCCGCGAGAAGGCGCTGCGCTTCCGCGCGGGTCTCGCCCTGCCGCTGATGCTGCTCGGCGGCATCAACCGGCGCGCGACCATGGACCAGGCGATGGCCGACGGCTTCGACTTCGTCGCCATGGGCCGGGCCCTCCTTCGCGAGCCCGACCTGGTCGACCGGCTCCGGTCCGACCGGGCGTCCGAGGGTGTCTGCATCCACTGCAACCGCTGCATGCCGACCATCTACTCCGGCACCCGCTGCCCGGTCATCGCCCCGGCGCCCGCGAACTTGTAACGCGGGGTTATCTGGTCGAGGCACGCGTTGGAACGGGTGCCTCGGTCCGACAACCCCGCGTTACAAGCGGCGGCGGCGGCCCCTTCCCA
This sequence comes from Nocardioides sp., assembly GCA_025965275.1. GTDB lineage: Bacteria > Actinomycetota > Actinomycetes > Propionibacteriales > Nocardioidaceae > Nocardioides. The sequence continues at coordinate 355 of JAOPXG010000122.1, read as the reverse complement.
GACAACTAGAACGTGTTCTAGATTGGCCCCCATGTCACAGGAGAAGCCGCTGAGGGTCGTCGTCTGGTCGACCGGAACCATCGGGCGCCACGCGATCGCGGGGATCGACGCCCACCCCCGGATGGAGCTGGTGGGGGTGTGGGTCTCCAACCCCGACAAGGACGGCAAGGACGCCGGGATCCTGGCCGACCTCGGCCGCGAGCTCGGAGTGCTGGCCACCACAGACCGCGACGCGCTGGTCGCGCTGAAGCCCGACGCGATCCTCCACACCGCGATGTCCGACGACCGGGTCTTCGAGTGCATCGAGGACCTCTTCGGGTTCGTCGAGGCCGGCATCAACGTCGTCTCCAGCGGG
>JAOPXG010000079.1 GCA_025965275.1 Nocardioides sp. | reverse complement strand
CTACCACGTCTTCGAGATCTCCACGGGTCGAGGCCGTTCGGCCGTGGCCGGGACACCAGGTGAGTAGCCTCACGGCGTGAACAGACTCAGCCGACCGTCGAACCGCGTCGTCCATGCCGTCTGGCGGTGGGCGCAGCGGAACGGCGAGATCGTGCCGGGCACCCGGGCCGGCGACACCTTCGGGACGCTCGGCGAGGCCAGCAGCATCGGGTTCCCGACCGCCACGCTGATGAACGCCGGCTCGATCCACATCGGGTCGCACACGCTGATCGGCCGGCAGGTGACGCTCTCGGTCGGCTACAGCCCGGGGGCGCCGAACCTGCCGACGCGGGGCCTCGTCATCGGGGACCGCTGCGTGATCGGCGCCCGGACGAGTCTGACGGCGCACTCCTCGATCGAGATCGGCGACGACGTCTGGTTCGGCCAGGACGTCTTCGTGTCCGACGCCAGCCACGGATACCAGGACGTCGACGTGCCGATCGGCCGCCAGCTCGGCGAGCACCGGCCGGTGGCGATCGGGGCCGGCACCTGGATCGGCCACGGGTCGATCATCCTGCCCGGCACCTGCATCGGCCGGAACGTCGTCGTGGCCGCCGGGTCCGTCGTGCGCGGCGTGGTCGAGGACTACGCCGTGGTGGGTGGTGCGCCGGCGCGCACCCTGCGCGCCTTCGAGCCGGGCATCGGCTGGGTGACCCCCCAGGGCGACATCCGACCGACGGGCGTCGCGCTGCGCTAGGACCCGGTTGAACCATGAGGCACTGTCGTCCGTGTCAGGTGCAGGAGGGGTGATGGCCGAGAGTCCCGTCGCGTTGATGCAGCAGCTGCACGACGAGCATGCCGCCGCGCTCTGGGGCTACTGCCTGCGCCTGACCGGCCAGGACCGGGCCCGGGCCGAGGACGTCCTGCAGGAGACCCTGCTGCGCGCCTGGCGGAAGTTCCCGGCGCTCGACGGGTCGCAGGGCTCCGTGCGGGCGTGGCTCTTCAAGGTGGCCCGCAACATCGTGATCGACGAGTGGCGCACGAAGCGGTCCCAGAGCGAGCTCGCCGTCGCCGACGTCCCCGAGGTCGGCGACGAGGTGGACCGCACCGACCAGCTGCTGCTGTCGTGGGTCGTCGCCGACGCGCTCACCCGGCTGTCGACGGAGCACCGGGCGGTGCTCGTGGAGTGCTACTACGGTGGGCGGTCGGTCGCGGAGGCGGCCCGCCGGCTCGGGGTGCCCGAGGGCACGGTGAAGTCACGGACGCACTACGCACTGCGCGCGCTCCGGCTCGCGCTCCAGGAGATGGGGGTGGTGGCATGAGCTGCGAGCTCGCCCACCTCGACGCGGCGTACGTCCTCGGAGCGCTGTCGCCCGAGGAGCGCCTGGAGTTCGAGCGGCACCTGCCCGGCTGCCCGACCTGCTCGCTCGCCGTCAGCCAGCTCGCCGGGCTGCCCGGACTGCTCGCCCAGGTGTCACCCGAGGTGCTCGAGCACGAGCCGGAGCAGGTCCCCGAGACGCTGCTGCCGGCGCTGGTGCGGGAGGTACACCGGGGCCAGGTGCGCCGGCACCGGTGGACCGGAGCCGTGGCCGCCGCGGTGGTGCTGGCCGTCGGAGCCGGGACCGTCGGCGTCGTGCAGAGCCTCGACGACGACCGCACCCCGTCCGTGACGGCGCCGATCACCTCGCCCGCGCAGGACATGACGCAGCTGGGCCAGGACACCGTCACGGCGAGCGTCGCCCTGACCTCGGTCACGTGGGGCACCCGCGTCGACCTGACCTGCAGCTACACCGTGCCGCCGTCGGAGTACGGCGAGACCACCGGTCCGACGTACTCCCTGGTGATCCACTCGGTCGACGGCAAGGTCGAGCAGGTCGCGACGTGGCGCGCGCTGCCCGGCAGGACGATGACGCTGGAGGGCGCGACCGCGTGGCTCCGCGACGACATCGCGTCGGTGGAGGTCCGGGCGGCCGACGGCCGGCCGGTGCTCGAGCTCACCGGCTGAAGGCCGCCAGGAACCGGTCGCGCACCACGTTCATCGGCCAGACCGGCGCGCCCGGCGAGGGGTGCAGCCCGGGCTGCCAGCCCCAGTCGGCGATCCGCCGTACGACGCCCCGGTCGCGGGCGATCAGCGACACCGGAACGTCGTGTCCGGGGTCCGGGCCACTGACATAGGAGTGCGGCTGGTGGTCACCGAGCACCAGCAGCACCAGGTCCGGGTCGGGCTGCGTCTCGAGCCAGGAGACGAGGGTGCCCATCGTGTACTCGACCGACTGGCCGTAGAGCGCCTGCACGTCCGACGAGTCCGGCTGGGTGGGCACGTCCGCGAAGACCGAGCCGTCACCGACCTGGTCCCAGGGCACCAACTCGGGCGACGGCGCCCACGGGTGGTGGCTGGAGACCAGGTCGATCTCGGCCATGACCGGGGGCCGGTCGGCGGGGTCGAGCTCGAGGCGCTGGAAGGTCTTGAGCGTGTACTGGTCTGGCATCGGCGCGTAGCCGAACTCGGGACCCTGGTAGCCCACGTTCCGGGAGTCGTAGATCTGGTCGAAGCCGTAGAAGTCCGCGCCCTCGGGCCAGTCCCGGGTGTCGGCCGGCACGTCGAAGACCGTGCGCCAGCCCGCGGCCCCGAACGCCGACGTCAGCGTCAGCCGGTCCTGGCCGAGCAGCTGCTCGTAGCGCTGCTGGCTGTCGACCCACAGCCCCGACTGGACGCTGGAGTGGGCGAGCCAGCTGCCCGCGCCGAAGGTCGGTGAGGTGAGGAAGGCGCTGCGGCTGGCGTAGCCGGCGGCGCGGAGCCGGTGGCTGCCGTCGTCGAGGACCGCGTCGATGCCGGGGGAGTACGACGTCCCCTGCACGGCGACCCGGCCGTAGCTCTCGACGAAGACCACGAGCACGTCCTTGCCGCGCAACCCCCGCAGCAGCCGGGCGGGCGGCACGCCGGCGTAGGGGTCTGCGGCGATCTCGCGGCCGAACGTGTGCCGGTCCGCCAGGTCGGCGCGCACCTGCACGACCTCGTCGTAGGCGAGGCTGGCGGCGCTGGTCGAACCGACCTGGGTGATCGGCGCCAGGACCAGCACGAGCGCGACCGAGACCGCCGCCCGGGGGTGGGTGGCCGCGGTGCCGGAGACGCGGACCGCCGCGAGCGGCAGCAGCACCAGGACCGCGATCAGGAGCACGACGGCGGCGACCGCCGCCGCGCGGGCCGCGGCCACGCCGATGGAGTCGCCGAGGACGCCGACCCCGTCGCTGAGGTAGACCCAGTCCGCGACCGGGTCGAACGGCCGGTCCAGCACCCGCTCGAACCCGACGTTCAGGACCGTCACCACCACGGCCGCGGCGAGCACCACCCCGACCACGGCCGCGGCGAGTCGCCGGGCGCGCCGCCAAGGGAGGAGCGCCACGCCGACGAGCAGCACCGCCTCCGTGGGTGCCCGGAGGAGCTGGCCGGGGCTCTGCGGCAGCACGAGGGCCAGCCAGACCGCCGCGAACGCGGCGAGGGTGAGGCCGCCACCGGTGGGGTACGGCGCCTCGGCGCGCCGGGTGCGCCAGAGCCACCAGACGTCGCGGCCGAACGACTCGGCGAGCAGCCCGAGCGCGACCAGCAGCATCGTCTGCGCCACCGCGTCCGGGACCAGCCCGGACGCCGCGACGGCGAGCACGATGCCCTGGACGGCCGCGACCACCTTGCGCCAGTAGCGGGGCGGCACCGGCCGGCGCAGCCAGGGCAGCACCCGCTCGGCCAACCAGAGCAGGTAGCGGGCGGCGCCGATCAGCAGCACCCACCAGCCGAGGTCGGACGCGACGTAGACGCTGAGGACCGCGATGAGGAAGGCGTCGGTCTCCATGTCGAAGCGGGCGCCGAACGCGCTCTCGGTGTGGGTCCGGCGGGCGACCTGGCCGTCCACCCAGTCGAGGCACAGCGCCACGACGACGAGCACCAGGCCCGGGCCGGTCGGCCCGATGGCCGCGACGACCACCGCGAGCACCGCCCTGACGAGCGTGATCGCGTCGGCCGGTCGGTGAACCCGATGCACCGCGCCTCCGTGTGTGTGGGTGTGACCAGCCATACGGTGCCGACGCCGACCGGGTTCACCCCGCGCGCGTTCTGGGTGCGTGAGCCCGGGCGGGGAGAGATCCGCCCGGCCCCGCTGCGCGAGCCCGGGCCCGGAGACGTGCTCGTGCGCACCCTGCACTCCGGGGTCAGCCGGGGCACCGAGACACTCGTCTTCCGCGGCGGCGTCCCCGACGACCAGCACGCCGCGATGCGCGCGCCGTACCAGGCCGGCGACTTCCCGGGTCCGGTGAAGTACGGCTACCTCAGCGTCGGCCGGGTCGAGCACGGACCGCCCGCGCTGCTCGGTCGTGACGTCTTCTGCCTCCACCCGCACCAGACGTCGTACGTCGTGCCGGAGGCGGCCGTGACGCCGCTGCCCGAGGGCGTCCCGCCGCGGCGGGCGGTGCTCACGGGGACCGTCGAGACCGCGCTCAACGCACTGTGGGACCTGGGGCCCCTGATCGGCGACCGGGTGGCGGTCGTGGGGGCGGGGATGGTCGGCTGCTGCGTCGCCCGGCTGCTCTCGCGGATCCCGGAGGTCGAGGTGACGCTGGTCGACGTGGACCCCTCGCGGGCGTCCGTCGCCCGTGCGCTGGGTGTCGCGTTCGCCGCACCCGACGACGCGCCCCGGGGCCGCGACGCGGTGGTCCACACGAGCGCGACCTCGTCCGGCCTGCAGTTGTCGCTCGACCTGCTCGCTGCGGAGGGGACCGTCCTCGACCTGAGCTGGTACGGGAGCGAGCGGGTCCACCTGTCGCTGGGCGGGTCGTTCCATTCGGGCCGGCTCGGCCTGCGCGCCAGCCAGGTCGGCAGCGTGGCCGCGTCGCGTCGCGGCTCGCGGACGCACGCCGACCGGCTCGCCCTCGCGCTCGAGCTGCTGCGCGACCCGGCGTTCGAGGTGCTGCTGACGGGTGAGTCGCGCTTCGACGAGCTGCCCGACGTGATGACCCGGCTGAGCTCCGGGCGGCTGCCCGCCATCTGCCACACGATCAGATATGAGGAGTGACGACTGTGTACCGCGTGACCGTCCGCGACCACATGATGATCGCCCACAGCTTCACCGGTGAGGTGTTCGGCCCCGCCCAGCGCCTGCACGGTGCGACGTACGTCGTGGACGCGAGCTTCCTGGGCCCCGAGCTCGGGCCCGACGGGATCCTCGTCGACATCGGCCGGGCCGCCGAGGTGCTGCGGGAGATCCTCGGCGAGCTCACCTACCGCAACCTCGACGACGAGGCGGCGTTCGCAGGCACGAACACCTCGACCGAGGTGCTCGCCAGGACGGTCGCCGACCGCCTGGCCGAGCGTGCCACCGGGCTCGGGCCGGTGGCGCGGATCGCGGTCACCCTGCACGAGTCGCACATCGCCTCCGCCGGCTACGAGAGGGACCTGTGACCGCTGTCCACGCCGTCCTCCCGGCCGGCATCGACGACCCCGCTCGGCCGAGCGGGGGGAACGTCTACGACCGCCGGGTCCTCGCCGGGCTCGCCGAGCAGGGGTGGTGCGTGCACGAGCACGTCGAGCTGCCGGACCTCCCGGACGGGGCGCTGCTGCTGGTCGACGGCCTGGTCGCCGACGCCGGCCTGGTGGAGGTCGCCGCGCGGTTGCGCGTCGTGGTGCTGGTGCACATGCCGCTCGGTCCCGACGTACCCGAGGAGCGAGCGGTGCTCGAGGCCGCGGCCGGGGTCGTCACCACGAGCCGCTGGACCCGGCGCCGGCTGCTGGAGTGGTACTCGCTCGACCCGGCGCGGGTGCACGTCGCCGAGCCCGGCGTGGACCCGGCCGACCTCGCCGCCGGTACCTCGTCTGGTTCGTCGTTGCTGACTGTCGGGGCAGTGACGTCGCTCAAGGGGTACGACGTGCTGGTCGCGGCGCTGGGCCTGGTCGGGGATCTCTCGTGGTCGTGTCGCGGGGTGGGGTCGCTGACGGTGGATCCCACCTTCGTGGCGGGTCTGGGTGAGGGGGTGGAGCTCACAGGTCCGGTGACCCGCGCCGAGCTGGACGCGACGTACGCGGGCGCCGACCTGCTGGTGCTCGCCTCGCGAGCCGAGACCTACGGGATGGTCGTCACCGAGGCGCTCGCACGCGGGCTGCCGGTGATCACCGCCGACGTCGGCGGGGTGCGGGAGGCGCTGGGTCACACGCTGGGTCACACCCTGGGTCACGAGGCCGGGGTGCTGGTGCCGCCCGGTGACGCGGTCGCCCTCGCCGGCGCGCTGCGGCGCTGGTTGACCGACCCGGGTCATCGGGGGAGGCTCCGGGCCGCGGCTCGCGCCCGGCGGGACGGCCTCGGCGACTGGCGCCGTACGACGGCGCTCGTCGCCGGTGCGCTGGCGGAGGTCGCGTCATGAGCCGTTGGTGGCGGGTGGCCGGTGGGGCCGTGGTGCTCGCCGTCGTCGTCTGGCGGGTGGGCGCCGGACCGTTCGTCGATGCCGTGCGTTCGACCGACCCGGTGGCCCTGGCCGCGGCGCTCGCGATCACGGCGCTGACCACGGTGTGCTGCGCGTGGCGGTGGCGGGTGGTCGCCGGCGGCCTCGGGGTAGACGTGCCGCTGCGGTCGGCGGTGGGGGCCTACTACCGCTCGCAGTTCCTCAACGCGACGCTGCCCGGCGGCGTCCTCGGCGACGTCCAGCGCGCTGTCCGGCACGGCGCCAGGCCGGTCGTGGCCGAGCGCACGGTCGGCCAGGTGGTGCAGGTGATGGCGACGGTCGCCGTGCTCCTGCTCGGGCCGCTTCCCTGGCTGGCGCTGGCCGCCGGGATGCTCGTCGTGGCCGCGCTGGTCCGGTGGCCGGTGGTCGTGCTGACCTCGCTGCTCGCTGCGCTCGGTCACGTCCTCGTGTTCCTGGTCGCCGCTCGCGCCGCCGGCACGGACGCCTCGCTGACGGAGCTGCTGCCCCTGGCGCTCGTCGTGCTGCTCGCGGCCGCGATCCCGCTCAACGTGGCCGGATGGGGTCCGCGCGAGGGTGTCGCCGCCTGGGCGTTCGCCGGCGCCGGGCTCGGTGCCGGCCAGGGCGCGACGGTGGCGGTCGTCTACGGCGTGCTCGCCCTGGTCGCGACGCTGCCGGGCGGCGTCCTGATGGCGAGAGGAGCCGTCCGTGGCTGAGCGCCCCTACACGGTCCTGAGCTGTGGCATGTCGATCGACGGCTACCTCGGGGATGCGTCCGACGAGCGACTGATCCTCTCCAACGACGCCGACTTCGACCGGGTCGACGCGGTCCGCGCCGAGAGCGACGCGATCCTGGTCGGCGCGGCGACGGTGCGCAACGACAACCCGCGGCTGCTGGTGCGCAGCGCGGAGCGTCGTTCGGCCCGGGTGGCGCGCGGGCTCCCGCCGAGCCCGGCCAAGGTCACCGTCACCTGTCGGGCGCAGCTCGACCCCCGGTCACGGTTCTTCGCGACCGGCGACGCGGAGAAGCTCGTCTACTGCTCCTCTGCGTCGGAGTCCGACGCCCGGTCGCTCCTCGGCCGGGTCTCCTCGGTCGTGGGCGGTGGTCCCCGGGTCACGATGCGGTGGCTGAGCGAGGACCTGCACGACCGCGGCGTACGACGGCTGATGGTCGAGGGCGGCGGCACGATCCACACGCAGTTCCTCACCGACGGCCTCGCCGACGAGCTCCACCTCGTCGTCGCGCCGTTCTTCGTCGGGGACTCGCGTGCTCGTCGGTTCGTCGACGACGGGCGCTTCCCCTGGCACCCCGACCGACCCGCACGGCTGGCCGACGTACAACGGATCGGCGAGGTCGTGCTGCTCCGCTACGCCCTCTCGCCGCGATTCGGCGAGGTCTCGTGACCGCCGGCGTCCGCACCTCGCTCACCGTCCCGCTGCGGCTCGCGGACGGCTGGTCGGGCGAGGCCCACGTCTCCACGTTCGACGGGCTCGCGGACCGCGGCGAGCACCTCGCGTTCCGCCTCGGCTCGCCGTCCGGCATCCCGCTGGTCCGGGTGCACAGCGAGTGCCTGACCGGCGACGTGTTCGGCAGCGAGCGCTGCGACTGCGGGCCCCAGCTGCACGAGTCGATCCGCCGGATCGCCGCCGCCGGTGGCTACCTGCTCTACCTGCGCCAGGAGGGCCGCGGCATCGGGCTCTACGCCAAGCTCGAGGCCTACGCCCTGCAGGACCGCGGCCTGGACACCTACGACGCCAACCTGGCCCTGGGGTACGCCGAGGACGAGCGCGACTACACCGTCGCCGCCCAGATGCTCCGCGCCCTCGGCGTCGACCGGGTCGCGCTGCTCACCAACAACCCCGACAAGGCCGACCAGCTCACTCGCCACGGCCTCGACGTCGTCGACCGGGTCTCCACCGCCGTCCACCTGACGTCCGGCAACGCGCGCTACCTGGCCGCCAAGGCCCGGCACGCGCACGTGCTCACCCTGCCCATCGCTGTGAACGGCGGTTGAGGAAGGACGAAGTCCTGTCTCGAAACCACCCGCACCACGGTGGTTGAGGAAGGACGAAGTCCTGTCTCGAAACCACCGCAGCCGACCCGCCTGCCTGTCCGCGGCCTGCGGGCCGCTCGGAGCAGGAATTAGAGAATGACGTGGTCGCCGTCCGCGGTGGTTGAGGCGGCGATTTCCAGCCCCGGTCGGGCTACGGGTCCGCGGGGGTCGACCGTCGTGGCCACCGCCGAAAGAATTTACTTTCCGAATGCTCAGAACCCTGTGCAGAACAGGGTTTTC
>JAOPXG010000066.1 GCA_025965275.1 Nocardioides sp. | reverse complement strand
AGGACGTGGCGCAGCATGTTCACGAAGTCGTCCTCGCCGTCGAGGATCACCGCGCTCCTGCCCGCCAGCCGCGGGTCGGGCGGGGAGCCGCCCTGGTCGGTGAGCCAGAAGCGGCTGAGCCGCTGGTTGCGGGCGTTGAGCGCGAGCAGCACGTCCTCGTCGAGGACGAGCTCGGCGATGTTGGTGCTCGGCACGGGTGCGGCCGGGACCAGGCCGAACGCGCTCAGGATCCCGCCGGCCTTCGCGTGCGTCTCGGCCACCTCGTACGCCGGGTCCGAGTCGCGCACGAGCGTGGCGCCCGCGGTGACCTTGAGCCGGCCGTCGAGGTCGACGTCGGCCGTGCGGATCACGATCGGGCTGTCGACGACCGGCCCGCCCGTCGCGTCGCGGCCCAGGATCGCGAGCGCCGCGCCGTAGTAGCCGCGCCCCTCGTGCTCGTACTGCTTGATCAGCCGGCAGGCGTTCTCGACCGGGCTGCCGGTGACCGTGGCGGCGTACATCGTGTCGCGCAGCACCTCGCGGGGGTCGCGGCTGGTGCGGCCGGCCAGGAGGTACTCGGTGTGGACCAGGCGGCTCATCGGCTTGAGGAACGGGCCGAGCACCTGGCCGCCCTCGTTGCAGATGTCGCACATCATCTTCAGCTCCTCGTCCACGACCATGAAGAGCTCGTAGATCTCCTTCTCGTCGCGGAGGAAGTCGAGGAGCCGGCCCTTGACGTCGCCCTCGCGCGGGATCCGGAAGGTGCCGCTGATCGGGTTCATCCGGACGTCGCCGCCGTGGATGGTGACGTGCCGCTCCGGGCTCGCGCCGATCAGGTAGCGGTCGCCGGTGAAGAAGACGTAGGTCCAGTACGCCCCGCGCTCGCGCTGGAGCAGCCGGCGGAAGACGGTCAGCGCCTTGTCGGCACCCCAGTCGGCGACCTGGGCGCGGTAGTGGCGCCCGATGACGAGGTTGGCGCCTTCGCCCTGGCCGATCTCGTCGGCGATGATCGCCTCGACGAGCTTGGCGTACTCCTCGTCGTCGGTCTCGAAGCCGCCCCGATCGTCGAACTCGATGCCGGTGTCGTCGATCGCCTCCACGACCTCGGCCACCGAGAACTCCAGCTCGGTCTCGACGTCGACCACGACCAGCGGCGTGCCGTCGTCGTGCGCCTCGAAGCCGCGCTCGGCCACCTGGCGGAACGGGATCGCGAGCAGCCGGTCGGCGATGTGGCCGTCGGCGGGCGTGCCCTCCTCGAGCGGTACGTCGAGGAGCGACTCGACCACGCGCCGGGTGCCGCCCACGAGGCCGACCGTGTCGCGGTCGCCGGCCCGCGTCGAGCGTCGGATGATCGCCCACGCCTCGTGCCCCTGGAGCGCGCCGATCGCGGCCCGGGCATCAGGTGTGGCAGTCATGACCGAAGCCTAGTTCTCGACGGCCACCCGCAGCCCCGCACGTCCGGTGGTTGAGGTGCGAGGAGCGCCAGCGACGAGCCTCGAAACCACCACGACCGACCCGCATCCTGACATGCCGTCCGGAGGTCAGCCCAGCGTCGTGAGGAGCTGCGTCGCGCGGGTCAGCACGACGTACAGCGTCGCCTTGCCGGTGGCGGACTCGTCCTCGATCTCCTGCGGGCGGACGACCACGATGCCGTCGAACTCCAGGCCCTTGGTGTCGAGGCCGGTGAGCACGACGATCCGGTCCTCGCCCGACGGTGCGACCGACGAGTCGACCGCGGCCCGGGCGCCCGTCGCGTCGTCGGCGAACTCCGGCCACGACGCCAGCCAGGCATTCACCTCCGAGCGCCGCGCGACCGGCACCACGACACCCACGGTGCCGCCGACCTGGCCGGCGATCTCGGCGACGGCCTCTCGGGTGGCGGACTCCAGGTCGGTCACGCCGGTGACGACCTTCGGCTCGACCCCGGTCGACCGCACCGCGGTCGGCAGGTCGGCGTCGAGGCCGACCCGCTGGGCGTACGCCGCGGCGTACTCGTAGATCTCCGAGGAGTTGCGGTAGTTGGTCGAGAGGTGGAACTCGTGGAGCTCCTTGCCCTCGGTCGCGGTGGCCCGGGCGGACGCCGACTCGGCGGGCACCGGCCACGACGACTGGGCCGGGTCGCCGACGATGGTCCAGGACGCGGCCCGGCCGCGACGACCGACCATCCGCCACTGCATCGGCGTCAGGTCCTGCGCCTCGTCGACGAGCACGTGCGCGAAGCCGTCGTCCTCGATGCGGTGGGTCGGCGGCGCCCAGGCGCGACCGGACGGCGCGTACTCGCGGTCGGCCGCGGTCAGCAGCTCCTGCATGTCGACGCCGCCCTCCAGCAGGGAGGTGTCGTCGAGGTCGCGCTCGTCCTCGGTCTTGGCCGGCACGTCGCCGAGCGCGTAGCGCAGCTCGTCGAGCAGGGGGATGTCCTCGATCGTCAGCGAGGTGTCGTCACCCCACGACTTCGACAGCAGCCGCTGCTCCTCGGCCGACAGCACGCCGTCGGCGACGCGCGACAGGAACTCCGGGTCGCGCATCCAGCCGAGCACCTCGGGGGCGTCCAGCGGGGGCCACCAGGAGACTGCGAAGTCGACGAACCGCTGGTCCGAGAGCATCTCGTCGTCGAACGCCTCGCGGCCCCGGTCGCGGCCGCGCTCGCCGCGGACCTGGCGCCACATGACGTCGAGCAGCGCGTGGGCGACCCGCGGGAGCTGGCGGTTGCGCCGGCCCTGCGACATCAGCTGGCGGCGCAGCGTGCCGAGCTGGCCGGCGGTGAGCACGATCGTGTCGTCCCGCCAGAAGATGCGGAACTCGTTCGGGCTGCCGGGTGCCTGCTGGCGCGCCGTGCGGCGCATCACCTCGGTCATCCGCTCCGAGCCCTTCACGTCGGCCACGGCGGGCTCGTCGTGGCGTGTGGCGCGGACCCCGTCGATCACCTCGCCGAGCGACCGCAGCGCGATGGCCGTCTCGCCGAGGCTCGGTAGCACCCGCTCGATGTAGCGCATGAAGACGCCGCTGGGCCCGATGATCAGGACGCCGCCGCCCTCGTAGCGGCGGCGGTCGGTGTAGAGCAGGTAGGCCGCGCGGTGCAGCGCGACGACCGTCTTGCCGGTGCCGGGGCCGCCGGAGATCGCGACCACGCCCTTGCCGGGCGCCCGGATGGCCTTGTCCTGCTCGGCCTGGATGGTGGCGACGATCGAGTGCATCGAGCGGTCCCGGGCCCGGGACAGCTGGGCGATGAGCGCGCCCTCGCCGACGATCGGCAGGTCGGTCTCGGCCTCGGCGTCGAGCAGCTCGTCCTCGACCCCGACGACCTGCGGCCCGGTGCAGCGCAGCACCCGACGGCGTACGACGCTGTGCGGCTCGGCGGCCGTGGCCTGGTAGAACACGGCGGCCGCGGGTGCCCGCCAGTCGATCAGCAGCGAGTCGCGGTTGGCGTCGCGCAGTCCGATCCGGCCGATGTAGCGCGGCTCGGGGTCGAGCTCGGGCAGCAGGTCGAGGCGCCCGAAGACGAGCCCCTCGTGGGCGGCGTCGAGCTGGGCCATCCGCTTCGCGGCCTGGAACACCATGGCGTCGCGCTCGACCAGGCCACCCTCGTGGCCCAGCCGGCCCCGGCTGTGACCCTCACGGGCCAGCTCCTGGGCGGCCCGGGCCGAGTTGGCCAGCTGGACGTACACCCGATCCACGACTGCCTGCTCGTGCGCGATCTCTCGCTCGACCAGCTCTTCCGACAACGGTCTTTCCCCTCACCCGAAACTCGTCCCCCACCCGCAACCGACGGGCGACCCGATCGATTCCGGCAAGTGGACAAGCCTACCCAATCCGGAACGGCTCAGGTGTCAGGTTCATGTGACGGTTACCCAATGCCGTCTTCGCCCGGTGGTTGAGGAAGGCCCCCTCGAGGCCTGTCTCGAAACCGCGCGGACTTCACATCGACTGTGGCGTCCCTCCCGAGGCGCCAGTCTTTGACCTCCGCCCGACCAGTCAAGGGTCCGCTACGCCGCTTCGCGCCCTTGACAGGCCAGGCTCCGGCCAAAACTTGGGCGCCTATCGGGACGGACGCCGACCTGCGGTCGGGATTCAGGTCTGCGCCGGGGCTGGCGGCTCGAAACAGGCGTTGATTGGGCACAAACCGCATGAATTCGGGGCCCAGAACATGCGGTTTCCGCCCAATCGACGTTCCCAAAGCATCCGGCGCAGCCACCGAGGCGAGCTACTTCTTGCGCGACAGGAACGCCGTCATCGCCTCGCGGGCGGCGTCGGAGGCGAAGAGGTTGGCGCTGAACGCCGCGAGCTCCTCGCCGTCGGAGTCGAGTCGGGCTAGCAGCTGACGGTTCAGGATCCGCTTCGACTCGCGCAGGCCCTGGGGTGCCCCGGTGGCGAGGGCGGCGCAGATCCGCTCGACCTCCGCGTCGACGCCGTCGGCCGGGACGACGGTCGTGACCAGGCCGTACGCCGCCGCCTCGGCGCCGCCGAAGACCTCGCCGGTCAGCGTCACCAGGGAGGCCGCACGCGGGCCCATCCGGTGGAAGACCGGGATCGAGATGATCGCGGCCGCCAGGCCGAGCTTGACCTCGGTGAGGGCGAAGTTCGCGTCCTCCGAGGCGATCACGATGTCGGAGGAGGCGACGATCCCGATGCCTCCGGCCCGGACCGGGCCGGTCAGGCGGGTGACGACCGGCTTGCCCAGCGCCACGATCGCCCGCTGGACGGCGACCATCCGGCGCCCGCCCTCCTCCATGCCGACGCTGGTGGCCTCCGACAGGTCGGCGCCGGAGCAGAAGACCCGGTCCGCCGACTGCAGCCGGACGACCAGCACGGCGTCGTCGCCGTCGGCCTCCTCGAGCCGCTCGAGCAGCTCGGTGACCAGCCGCTGCGACAGGGCGTTGCGGTTGTGGGGCGAGTCGAGCGTGATCGTCGCGACGGCACCGTCGACGGCGTAGTGCACGAGCTCAGGCAGGGGTTCGGGCATGCGGCTCATCCTGCCGCATGCCCGACTCCCCCATGGCTTCCCGGGTCGGGCCGGGGTCAGTGCCTGATGCGCACCGTCACGGTGTCGCCGCCGATGGTCAGCGAGGCCTTCTTGATGCTCGACGAGGCGAGGGCCTTGCGGCCCGGCCCGGTCTTCTCGAGCTGCAGGGTGACCTTCTTGCCCGACTTGATCTTGTACGTCGCCCGGGCCAGGACGGTGCCCTTCTTGACCGCCTTGCCGTTCACCTTCTGGGTGGACGACGCGACCAGGGTGGCCACTCCCTTGCAGGAGCCGCCGCCCGCGCCGCACTTGACGGTCGCCGCGACCTTCGACTGCGTGACGGTCACCAGCGGCGCCACCGGCGTGACCATCGGCGAGTCGTCGACCTGGATCGTGACGCTGTCGCTGTTGTCGGACGACGAGGACTCCGGCGTCGTCGTCGTCACCGAGGCGGTGTTGACGATGTTGCCGCCCTGGTCGGCGCCGCGCTCCGTGCGGTTCGCGAGGCAGAGCAGGTAGAGGTCGGCACTGAGCGGACCGTTCGTCGGGTTGTAGAACTTGAACACCCGGATGATCGGCCGCGGGTCGTTGCCGAGCACGACCAGGCCCGGGTCGATGTCGTAGCCCGCCACGATGCCCTTGGCGTCACCGGCACACGAGAGCGTGAACTCCGCGCTCTGCCCGGCCGGCACTGTCACCGTCTGGCGCACCTCGTCGAGGCCCAGCGCGTGGGTGTGCCCGTTCGCGGTGCTGACCAGGTTGTCGAGACAGCGGATCGAGAACGTGCCCTGGGTAGCGGCGTCGCCGCCCGTGTCGGTCACCACGCCGAACGTCCAGCCGTTGTCACCGGAGGGGTACGTCGTGAGCACCGGCGCGACGCCGTCGAGCTGGTGGCCCGGCTGCACCGGGGTCTGGCCCGGAGCACAGTTCAGGGTCACGTCGGTACGACCGGTCGGCAGCGCGTGGGTCTCGCTGATCACGTTGCCCACCACCAGGTTGTGGCTATGACCGTTGACGGTCTCGCTCTGCGTCTGGATGCAGACCGCGAACACCTTGGCCTGGGCCCGGCCGGTCGCGTCGTTGACGAAGGACGCCGTCCAGCTGCCGTTGCCGACCGCGTGGTTCTCGGTCATGTGGACGTCCGCGAGAGTGCCGGTGTCCTGGTCGACGTGGTCGATCCGCCCGGAGCCGTCGGACACGACGTAGCCGGGCATGCAGCTCGCCGTACCGGTCGCCCGGTCGCCGGGCTCGATGTCCACGTGGACCTCGGTCTTCTGCACGTCGAACAGGTGCTGGTGGTCCGCGCCGATCTCGGGCAGCGGGTCGACCTTGACCCTGACGTCGACGCTGCGGGTCGCGCCGGCCGGCACCGTCCCGAGCTCACACCGGACGGTGGAGCCGGAGCGGGTGCAGGCGGCGTCGGCGGACACGAACGTCACTCCGGTCGGGAGCGCGTCGACCACGACGACGTCGCGGGCGTCCGCGGCACCGGTGTTGGTGACCGTCAGCGTGTAGGTGACGACGTCCCCCACCCGCGGCGTCGCGTCGTCGACCGTCTTGCGGACCTTGACGTTGGTGGAGCTCGGCTGCACCGGCGTCGTCGTCGAGTCGGCGTCCGTCACCGGGGTGCCGTTCGGCGGCGTGCCGCTGGCGGTCGCGGTGTTGTCGACCTTGCCGGCGTTCACGTCGGCCTGGGTGATCGTGTAGGTCACGTCGTTGCAGGCGAACGACTCGTCGGGCTCGAGACCCCCGGTCGGGCAGGTGACCGGGCCGACCTTCGGGTCGGTGACGGTGACCGGGTTCAGCTTCACGTTGCCGGTGTTGGTGACCCGGAACGAGTAGGTGATGGTGTCGCCCGCGTCGGGACCGTTGCCGTCGAGGTCGACGACGCTGCCCGCCGTCTTGACGAGCTGGATCGCGCCGGTGGCCGGCAGGTCGACCGTGCGGCTGTCGTCGTCGGTGACGGTGCCACCGGTCGGCGTCGTACCGTGCACCTCGGCGGTGTTGTCCACCGAGCCGTGGTCGATGTCGGCCTGGACGAGCGTGTAGGTGCGCGGGTCGCAGTTGAGCGAGGCGCCCGGTGCCAGCGTGACGTTCGGGCAGGTCACCGGGCCGACCTTCGGGTCGGTCACGGTGATGTTGCTGAGCGTCACGTTGCCGGTGTTGGTCACCTTGAACGTGTAGGTGATCGTGTCGCCGTCGTCGAGGCCGTTGCCGTTGACGTCGTTGACGCCGCCGGCGGTCTTCACCAGCTCGATGCCGGCAGCCGGGGTGACCGGGGTGGTGGTCGAGTCGGTGTCGGTCACCGGGCTGCCGGACGGCGGGGTGCCGCTGGCGGTCGCGGTGTTGTCGACCCGGCCGAGGTTCACGTCGGCCTGGGTCAGCGCGTACGCCTTCGGCGTGCAGCTGACGTCGGCTCCCGGCGCGAGCGCACCGCTCGGGCAGGTGATCGCGCCCAGCTTCGGGTCCGAGACCGTGACGGGGTTGAGCGTCACGTTGCCGGTGTTGGTCACCTTGAAGCCGTAGGTGATCGTGTCGCCGGCGTCCGGGCCGTTGCCGTCGAGGTCGGCGATCGCACCCGCGGTCTTGTCGAGGTGGATCGACGGGGCGGCCGGGACCGGGGTGGTGGTCGAGTCGGTGTCGGTCACCGGGCTGCCGGTCGGCGGCGTGCCGCTGGCGGTCGCGGTGTTGTCGACCCTGCCGGCGTTCACGTCGGCCTGGGTCAGCGGGTAGGTCTTCGAGGTGCAGGTCACCGAGTCGCCGGGCGCGAGCGCACCGCTCGGGCAGGTGATCGCACCGCCGAGCTTCGGGTCGTTGACCGTGACAGGGTTGAGCGTCACGTTGCCGGTGTTGGTGACCTTGAAGCCGTAGGTGATCGTGTCACCGGCGTCCGGGCCGTTGCCGTCCACGTCGGTCAGCGCACCGGCCGTCTTGTCCAGCTCGATCGAGGGGTTCGCCCCGACCGGGGTGCTGGTCGAGTCGGTGTCCGTGACCGGGCTGCCGGTCGGCGGCGTGCCGGTCGCGGTCGCGGTGTTCTCGACGCGACCCGAGTCCACGTCCGCCTGCGTCAGCGTGTAGGTCTTCGGCGTGCAGGTGACGTTCGCGCCGGGCGCGAGCGCACCGCTCGGGCAGGTGACCGGGCCGACCTTCGGGTCGGTGACGACGACCGGGCTCAGCGTCACGGTGCCGATGTTGGTCACCTTGAAGCCGTACGTGATCGTGTCGCCCTTGTCGGGGCCGTTGCCGTCGAGGTCGGCGATCGAGCCCGCGGTCTTGTCCAGCTCGATGGCCGGCGTCCCCTGGAGGACGGTCGTCGTCGAGTCGGAGTCGGTGACCGGCGAGCCGGTCGGCGGCGTGCCGGTCACGGTGGCGGTGTTGTCCACGCGGCCGGCGTTCACGTCGGCCTGCAGGAGCGTGTAGGTCTTCGAGGTGCAGGTGATGCTCGCGCCGGGCAGGAGCGCGCCGGTCGGGCAGGTGATGGCGCCCCCGAGCTTCGGGTCGTTCACGGCGACGGGGTTGAGCGTCACGTTGCCCGTGTTGGTCACCTTGAAGCCGTAGGTGATCGTGTCACCGGCGTCGGAGCCGTTGCCGTCGAGATCGGTGATCGCGCTGGCGGTCTTGTCGATCTCGACCGCCGGGGTCGCCGGGACCGTGACCGTGACCGAGTCGGTCGCGGTGACCGGCGAGCCGGTCGGCGGGGTGCCCGACGCGGTCGCGGTGTTGTCGACCTTGCCGGTGTTCACGTCGGCCTGGGTCAGCGTGTACGACTTCGGCGTGCAGCTGACGTCGGCGCCGGGCGCGAGCGCTCCGGTCGGGCAGGTGATCGGGCCGACCTTCGGGTCGGTCACGGTGACCGGGTTCAGCGGCACGTTGCCGGTGTTGGTGACCTTGAACGTGTAGGTGATCGTGTCGCCGGTGTCCGGGCCGTTGCCGTCGAGGTCGGTGATCGCACCGGCAGCCTTGTCGAGCGCGATGGACGGAGCAGCCGGGACGACGACCGTGGCCGAGTCGGCGGCCGTCACCTGCACCCCGTTGGAGGCGGTGCCGGTGGCCGTTGCGGTGTTGTCGACCTTGCCGGCGTTCACGTCGGCCTGGGTCAGCGTGTACGACTTCGGCGTGCAGCTCACCGAGGCGCCGGCGGCCAGCGGGCCGGTCGGGCAGGTGACCGGGCCGACCTTCGGGTCGGCGACGGTGACCGGGTTCAGCGCGACGTTGCCGGTGTTGGTGACCTGGAACGTGTAGGTGATCGTGTCGCCGGCGTCCGGGCCGTTGCCGTCCACGTCGGCGATCGCGCCGGCCACCTTGTCGAGCGCGATCGCGGGGATCAGCGGCAGGTTGGTGAACGTGCAGATGACCGTGTTGCCGGAGGTCTCCGGCGTCGTGAAGGTGCCGGTCTGGCCGGTCCCGCTGGCGAGCGTGGCGCCGGTCGCGGAGAGCACGCACTTCCAGGTGGTCGTGTAGTCGTTCAGGTCGGTGCCGCCCGCGGCGGTCTGGGTGACCGTGTACGTCGTGCTCGGCAGCACGACGACCGGGCCGGCGACCTCGTCGTCGAGGCCCTGCACGCCGGAGTCGGTGCCGGCGGTCACGCCGGTGTTGCCGGCGCTCACACCGCCACCGGTGATCTTGGTGCCGAACTGGTCGGCGTCGTCGTGCCGGCCCGAGGGCAGGTCGACGCGCACGGAGGCGGTGCTCGGGGCCGAGCAGGACGCCATGTCGGAGAGGCTCAGCGACACGGTCTTGGTGCTGAGCAGGGCACCGCTGGACGGGTTGACCCGCAGCACCTTGCCGGTGCCCGTGCCGACCACCAGAACGCCGGAACCGTCGAACGCCATCGAGGCGTACTGACCGGAGTCGCCCGGCAGGGACGCGAGCACGGTCGAGGCGAAGGCGGTGGAGCCGGCGGTCGTCGGCAGCGGGCCGTTCACGCGGGCCAGGGTGCCGGGCGCGGAGGCGCTCGCGTTGGAGACGACGTACAGGTTGCCGACGGAGTCGAAGGCCATGTCACCGTTGACGGAGAGCCCGGCGATGGTGCCGACCTGGCCGATCGAGGTGTTCGTGCTGGTGTTGAACGCGTAGAGCTTCCAGGGGGAGCCTCCCGCGGCGTAGTAGTAGACGCCGTTCGCCGGGTTGATCGCGCCGGCGATGACGCTGCTCGCGCTGGCGTTCGTCGGGGCGCTGTAGCTGTCCTCGTCGTTCGTCGTCGCGTCGAAGCGGACGATGTCGTTCTCGGAGCGGTTGAACGCGTAGATGTAGCGGCCGCCTCCGGAGGGCAGGGCGAGCGCGTTGATCGCGTCGCTGGAGCCCGGCAGGATCCTGCCGTTCGACGACGTCGCCGCCGTGCTCGGATTGATCCTGCTGATCGTGTGCTCGCCCTGGTCGATGCTGTAGACGGTGTCCGAGGCGCACACGAAGCTCGGCGACGAGGACGAGAACGAGCCCCCGGTGGCCTGAGCGGGCGCGGCCGGCACCAGCGCGAGCGCGGCTCCCGTCAGCGCGAGGGAGAGAAGAGCAACGCCGAAACGGCGTCCCCGGACCGGGACGGTCCTCGAAATTGCGCGCGACAACACCATGATCGCCGGCCCCCCAGCCGTGTGCTCGTCTACGAGCGTGTGGTGTGCCTCCCGCCGTCTGCGCGAGGCCCTGCACCAGATCTGCGTGCACCAGGCACGTCACATCAAGCAATCTTCCGAAGGGTAGGGCCGCGAGCTCCCGGTCGGTGTCGTCTTGAGGGAAAACGGAGGTTTCGGAGCGGGAGCCGAGCCATCCGCCGGGTGGGTCCGCTCCGAACGACCTCCTATGCGGACCCGACTCACGTACGCCGGCCTCGGCGTGCTGTCCACGCTCGTGGGCGTCGCCGCCGGCCACCTCGTCGCGTCGCTGACGACGCCGTCCTCCTCCCCGGTCCTCGCGGTCGGGTCGGCGGTCATCGACCTGGTGCCGACCCCGCTCAAGGAGTGGGCGATCGCGCAGTTCGGCACCCACGACAAGACGGTGCTGGTCGGCTCGGTGCTCGTGGGTGTGCTGCTGCTCGCCGCCGTGGCGGGGCTGCTCGCGAGGCGCCGGTTCGCGTACGGCGCGGGCCTGCTGGTCGTCCTCGTCGCGATCCCGGCGGCCGCGGTCCTGACCCGCCCGTCCGCCGGCATCGGCGACGTCCTCCCCAGCCTGGTCGCCGGTGCGGCCGGGGTGGCCGCGCTGGCCTGGCTGACCGGCGCCCGCGCGGCGCCCGCCACCGGCGAGGAGGGGGACGCACCCACGCGCAGAGGCGTGCTGGTCGCCGCCGGCGCGCTCGCCCTGTCGGCCGCCGCGATGGGCGGCGCCGGCCGCTGGATCACGTCGTACCGCACCCGCACCACCAGCGTGGACATCCCGGCCGCGGCCGACGGCGCGCCGCCGACGTCCGGGAGCCTCGACGCGCGGGTCCCCGGCATCAGCCCCTTCCGGACCCCGACGGACCGGTTCTACCGGATCGACACCCGGTTGTCGCTGCCCGTGGGGCACCTCGACAACTGGACGCTCACCATCGACGGCGACGTCGAGCGCGAGGTGAAGCTGACCTTCGACGACCTGGCGGCGATGCCGCTCATCGAGCGCGACATCCTGCTCACCTGCGTCTCCAACGAGGTCGGAGGCTCGTACGTCGGTGCCGCCCGCTGGCGCGGCGTCCGGCTGACCGACGTGCTCGCCGAGGCCGGGATCGGCGCGACCGGAGCCGACCAGATCCTCAGCACGGACCTGGACGGGATGACGATCAGCACCCCGCTCGAGCTCGCGACCGACGGCCGCGACGCCATGATCGCGATCGGGATGAACGGCCGCTCGCTGCCGCAGGAGCACGGCTTCCCGGCCCGGATGATCGTGCCCGGGCTCTACGGCTTCATCAGCGCGTGCAAGTGGATCAGCCGGATGACGCTCACGACGTACGCCGAGCAGGACGCGTACTGGACCCAGCGGGGCTGGGCGACCGACGCTCCGATCAAGACGTCCAGCCGGATCGACACCCCCCAGTCGTTCGCCACCATGCAGCCCGGCCGGACCGTGATCGGCGGCGTCGCCTGGGCCCCGCACCGCGGCGGCGTCCAGCGGGTCGAGGTCCGCATCGACGGCGGCGGCTGGCAGCCGGCTCGGCTCGGGCCGTCCGGCGGCAACGACTACTGGCGCCAGTGGTACCTGCCGTGGACCGCCGAGTCCGGCAAGCACTCGCTCGCCGTTCGTGCCGTCGACGGGCAGGGAGTGGTGCAGTCACCGGCCCGCGCGGCGCCGTTCCCGGACGGCGCCAGCGGGTTCCACGAGGTCACCGTGACCGTGGCCTGAGAAGATGGCTCGAAATGCTCCAATCCGGCCGGGTGGTCGCTCCGAAGAACTCTTCACAAGCGGTACGCCAAGACTGCGACGACCAACGGTTAGGAGAGCATTCAACCCATGGACCATCTCCGGCCCGTACCCTCCGAGGATCCGGCCTCCGTGGACCGGTCCGCGGAGGTTGCGCCCGACCTCGCCGACCTGTTGCGCCGCTCGGGCCGCGCCGACGAGGCCGCCTTCGCCCAGCTGTACGACGCCACCTCCCGACGGGTCTTCGGGCTCGCGCTCCGGGTGGTGCGTGACCCGGCGCAGGCCGAGGAGGTCACCCAGGAGGCGTTCCTCGAGATCTGGCGCACCGCGGGGCGCTTCGACGCAGACTTGGGCAGCCCGCTGTCCTGGCTGATGACGATCACCCACCGCAAGGCGGTCGACCGGGTCCGGTCGGCGGAGGCAACCACCCGCCGCGACACGACGTACCACCACGAGAACCAACCGGTCGACCACGACTCGACGGCCGAGGCCGCCCAGGCCTCGCTCGAGGCGCACCGCGTCCGCGGCGCGCTGGCGGCCCTGACCGAGGTGCAGCGCGAGGCCATCAACCTCGCCTACTTCGGCGGCTACACACACACCGAGGTGGCGACCATGCTCGACCTGCCGGTCGGCACCGCCAAGACACGAATCCGAGACGGACTGATCCGGCTGCGCGACGCGATGGGAGTGGGGCAATGAGCGACATCCACGCGCTCTCCGGGGCGTACGCCGTGGACGCGGTCGACGACATCGAGCGCGCCCGCTTCGAGAAGCACCTCGCGGTCTGCGCGGAGTGCCAGGCCGAGGTGGCCAGCCTCCGCGAGGCCACCGGCGTGCTGTCCGAGACGACCGCCGCCGAGCCGCCCGCCGCGCTCCGCGACCGCGTGCTGGCCGAGATCGCCACCGTGCGCCCGCTCCCGCCGCTCACCACGCCCGGCGCCACACAGGAGGCTCGGCGCCAGCCCCGCCGATTTCGCCTGGTGGCGCTCGCGGCCGCCGCGGCCGTCCTCGCGGCCGTCGGGGTCGGGGTGGCGACTCAGCCGTGGGCCGACGAGACCTCGCAGACACAGCTGAGCGCTGCCGACCAGGTCCTCAAGGCCCCGGACGCCAAGCGCACCTCGCTCGACTTCGACGACGGCGCGAAGGCCACCGTCGTGCACTCCGACTCGGTGGGCAAGGCGGTCATCGTGACCGAGAAGATGCCGCCGCCGCCGAAGGGCATGGTCTACCAGCTGTGGCTCGACCAGCCCGCCAGCGGGATGGTCTCGGCCGGTCTGATGCCGATCGAGGCCGACCAGACGATGGTGCTGGAGGGCGACGCCGCGACCGCCAAGGCCGCCGGCATCACGATCGAGCCCGCGGGTGGGTCCGACCACCCGACCTCCAAGCCGATCGCGCTGTTCGACTTCGGGGAGAGTGCATGACGCACTCCACCGCCCGCCGGGTCGCCGTCATCGGCTCCGGCGTGGCGGGGCTGACGGCGGCGTACGTCGCCTCCCGCTCCGCCGACGTCACGATCTACGAGGCCGACGACCGGCTCGGCGGCCACGCCGACACCCACCTGGTCGACGACGGCGGCCGCGACCTGGCGATCGACACCGGCTTCATCGTGCACAACGAGAAGACCTACCCGACGCTGCTCCGGATGTTCGCCGAGCTCGGTGTCGCGACCCAGGAGTCGGAGATGTCGCTCTCGGTGCGCGACGACCAGACGGGGCTCGAGTACGCCGGCGCCCTCGGCGCGAGCGGGCTCTTCCCCGGCGGCCGGAACCTGACCCGGCCGGCCTACCTGCGGATGCTCGTGGAGATCCCGCTCTTCCACCGCCGGGCCCGGACGCTGCTGGCGTCGAGCGGCGACGACGTCACCCTGCGCGAGTTCCTCCGCGCGGGCCGCTTCTCGGCGTACTTCACCCGCCACTTCATGGAGCCGCTCGTCGCGGCCGTCTGGTCCACCGACCCCGACGTCGCGCTCGACTACCCGGCCCGCTACCTCTTCACGTTCCTCGACCACCACGGGATGCTCGGCATCTTCGGGTCGCCGCAGTGGCGCACCGTGACCGGCGGCTCCCGCGAGTACGTCCGCCGGGTGGGCGACCGGATCGGCGACGTCCGCACCGGCACCAAGGTCACGTCGGTCCTCGAGACCCCGACCGGTGTCGAGGTCACCGACGGCAACGGCACCGTGACGACGTACGACGCCGTGGTGATCGCCACCCACCCCGGGCAGGCGCTCGCGATGCTGGCCGACCCGACGCCCGCCCAGCGCGAGGTCCTCGGCGCGCTGCCGTACTCCCCCAACGTCGCGCTGCTCCACACCGACGTCTCGCTGCTGCCCGAGGCCGACGGTGCCCGGGCGTCGTGGAACTTCCGCCGCCCGGTCGAGTCGCTCGGCCACGTGACCGTCACCTACGACCTGACCCGGCTGCAGCGGCTGCCCACCGAGACGCACTACCTGGTCACCCTCGGTGGCGAGCACCTCGTCGACCCCGCGACCGTGATCGACCGGATGGAGTACGAGCACCCGCTCTACACGCCGGAGTCCGTCGCCGCCCAG
>JAOPXG010000025.1 GCA_025965275.1 Nocardioides sp. | reverse complement strand
CAGTCGTCGAGACCCTCCTCGGCCACCACCTCGGGGTAGCGGAGCGTCTGCTTCGGGTCGCGGTTCTGGATGTCTCGCTCGCTGCGCTCGCTCATGGGAGCACCACCTGTCCGATCGGTCCGGGGTTTGAAGGCGATCTCCCAGCGGTAGCCGTCGGGGTCGCCGAAGTAGCCGGTGTAGCCGCCCCACTCGCGCTCGACCGCGTCGTGGACGGGGTCGGCACCGGCAGCGCGCGCGGTCGCGAGGACGGCGTCGACCTCCTCACGGGTGGGAACGTTGTGGGCCAGCGTGATCGGTGCGAGGCCCGGCCCGCGCCGGATCGGGCCGACCTCGGCCTCGAACTCGGTGTCGACCCAGAGCGAGAGCACGACGTGCTCCCCCACCTGGATCATCAGCACCTCGCCCGGGACGTCCATCGAGGGCGTCCAGCCGAGCCCGTCGACGTAGAACGCCCGGGTGGCGTCGAGGTCGTGCACCGCCAAGGAGACGAAGCTGATCCGCTGGTCCATCGCTCCACCCTCGCACAGCGGCGATGATCAGGGCGCGGGACGAGGGCCTCGGAGCCTCGTGAGCTGACCGCCGGCCGCTCCGTGTCGGTGACCGAGGACCGCCGCCACGAGTGAGGTCGGCGGAGGAGTGCCTTCGATGTCAGGCCAGGGTCTGGGTGATCTCGCGCCGGTCTCCGTCGACCACGACGTGCGCGAGCGCGCCGTTGACCAGCGGCAGGTACGGCGCGACGTGGCCGCACTCGACGTCCAGCACGACCGGGATGCCGAGCCCGCCGAGCGCGTCGGCGACCGCCTCGGCCTGGGTCAGGTCACCGGCGGCCGGGGCCGACGTCCGCCCGATCAGCACGGCCGACGCGTGCTCGAACCACCCCGCGTAGCGCAGCGAGTGCAGCGCCCGCGCGATCGTGTAGGCGCCGTCCTCGCAGGCCTCGAGGTAGACGACCAGCCCGTCGGAGGCGTGCTCACGACCGAACGCCGCCACGTCGCCGTACGGCGTGGCCGCGAGCGGCCCGACGGTCTCGATGCAGCCACCGATCAGCCGGCCCGAGACGTCCACGGACGAGTCGTCCAGCACCCGCCACGTCCCCACCGCGTCGAGGGTCGGCCGCGACACCGCGGGCTGGTTCACGTAGTCGTCCCAGCCCGTCGAACGCCACCGCCCCGGGCTGGTCTGCGTGAACGGTCCGGAAGCCGAGGCCAGGGTCGTCCAGTGCAGCAGCCCCTCCGGGGGTGAGTACGGCGTGTCCATCAGGTTGCTGCCGTGCAGGGTCGCCCAGCCGAGCCGCAGCGTGATCGGCAGCATCACGGTCGTCAGGTCGCTGTAGCCCACGAACCAGGTCGGCTCGGCGGAGGCCAGCGCGTCCCAGTCCAGCTGGTCGAGGAGATCGATCGCGAGCTCGCCGCCCCAGGGCGGCACGACGGCGCGGATGCTCGGGTCCACCAACATCGCCGTCAGCTCGGCGGCCCGGGCCTCCTTGGGCGCGGACACCACCGACGGCGTGCCGAGGCAGTCGCCGACGACCGGCTCGAAGCCGCGGTCCCGCAGCGACGACAGCGCCACCTCGAACCGCGCTCGCATGCCAGGCTGGACCCCGCTGGACGGCGCGGTCACACCGATCCGGTCTCCGGGGACGAGCGGTCGTGGGAAGCGCATGCCTCAGGCTGTCAGCCCGTCCAGCGTCTCGCGAACCATTTCCAGCCCGCGGCGGACCTCCTCGAACGACGTCGACAGCGGCGACAGCCCGATCCGCAGGCCGCCCGGGTCGCGGTAGTCGGGGATCACGTCGCGCTCCCAGAGCGCCGCGGTCGCCTCGCGCATCAGCGGGTGGTTGAGGGTCACGTGCCCGCCCCGCTGCTCAGCCGAGCGCGGCGACGCGAGCACGACGCCCGCCGGCGCGAGCAGCTCGTCGGCGACCTCCACGGCGTACGACGTGAGCGCGACCGACTTGGCGCGAACCGCGTCGATGCCGGCCTCGTCGACGAGCGCGAGCATGTCCTGCAGCGCGATCATCCCGACGATCGGGGGCGTGCCGGAGAGGAAGCGCCGGACCCCCTCGGCCGGCGCGTAGCTCGGCCCCATCAGGAACGGGTCGACGCTGCCGAGCCAGCCCTGGATCGGCTGGGTCAGCTGCTCCAGGTGGCGCGACGCGACGTAGGCGAACGCCGGCGAGCCGGGGCCGCCGTTGAGGTACTTGTACGTGCACCCGACGGCCAGGTCGACGTCGCAGGCGTCCAGCTCGACCGCCACCGACCCCGCCGAGTGGCAGAGGTCCCAGAGCACGAGCGCCCCGGCGTCGTGGGCGATCCGGGTCAGGCCGACCATGTCGGCGAGCCAGGCCGAGCGGTAGGCGACGTGGCTGAGCACGACCAGGGCGGTCGAGGGGCCGACCGCCTGCTCGAGCAGCGGTGCGGTCACCCCCGCGGTGGTGTCGACGTCGATCCAGCGCAGCGTCAGACCACACTCGCGCGCCACCCCGGCGGCGACGTAGCGGTCGGTCGGGAAGTTGTCGCGGTCGATCACGATCTCGGTCCGGCCCGGCCGCGCGGCGACCGCCGCGCGCATCAGCTTGTAGAGCAGCACGGTCGTCGAGTCGCCGACCGCCGTCTGGCCGGGAGCAGCACCGACGGCGATCCGGCCGATCTCGTCGCCGATCCGGTGCGGCAGCTCCATCCAGCGCTCGTCCCAGCCGCGGATCAGCCGCCCGCCCCACTCCTCCTCGACGAACCGCGCCAGCCGCGGCCCGGTCACCGAGAGCGGCCGCCCCAGCGAGTTGCCGTCGAAGTAGACGAGCGGCGAGGAGGCGCCGACGAAGCGTTCGCGGTACGACGCGAGCGGGTCGGCGAGGTCGAGGGCGTTCATGCGCCCATGTCTACCGCAGGGGCCCGGGCGTCAGCAGCGCGCCGCGGGGCGCTCCGGGCAGCCGACGTTGATCTCGAAGGTCTCGGTCTGGCTGAGACCCGCGCGGTCGGTGACCCTGATCCTGACCGAGTACCCGCCGAAGTCGAGCGCCGTGGCGGTCGAGAGCTCACCCTCCGAGGTGATGGAGAAGGCGCCGACCGTGGTCGTCGTCCGGCAGCGCGCGCGTACCGGGCAGCCGCTGACCAGGGTGTAGGTCAGCTGGTCGCCGGCGTCGTAGTCGGTGGCGCTCGCGTGTCCGACGATGGTGCCCGCCGGCGTGCTGACGGGGACGGAGGTGACGTCGAGCGCGAGGTCGAACGGCGCCTCGTTGACGTCGTCGACGGTGACCGTGAAGTCCTGCTCGAGGCTCAGGCCGCGGCTGTCGGTGACCCGGATGCGGAGGGCCCAGGTCTCGGTGTCCTCGTGGTCGAACGCGAAGGCGGTCGTGACCTCGCCCGCGGCCGACACCACGAACGGGTTGTCGGGGAGGGGCGACATCCGGCAGCCGCGGTGCGCGGCCGCCCGACAGCGCACCGGGACCACGAGCTCGTAGGTCAGCGCGTCGCCGTCGGGGTCGGTGGCGACGGCGTTGCCGACGACGGTGCCCGCCGGCTGGTTCTCGTCCACGTGGTCGTCGGTCAGGTGCAGGTCGTACGGCGCCTGGTTGACGGACGGCGCCTCGTAGACGTCGGTCGCGGTGACCGTCAGCGACTTCTCGAACGTCGCGCCGGCCGCGTCGGTCACGCGGACCCGCACGCTGTAGGCGCCGCCGGCCTCGTGGTCGAGCTGGCTCGCGGTCCACAGCTGGGCTCCGGCGATCGAGAACAGTCCGTTGTCACGGTCCCCCGCGCCGGCCACCAGGGCGTAGGTGAGCGTCTCGGGCTGGTCCTGGTCGGTGCCGGTGAGGGTGCCGACCAGGGTCGGGGCCGACAGCTCCGGGACGGAGGCGGGACTCAGCTGGACGTCGGTCGGTGCGTCGTTGGCGTCGGTGACCGTGACGCTCAGGTCCTTCTCGACCGTGCCAGCACCGGTCGTGGCCTGGACGCGGACCGTGCGCAGCGCCGCCGCCTCGTGGTCGAGCGGCGCGGTGGTGCGCAGCTGGTCGCCGACGACCGTGAAGTCGGGAGCGCCGACGACGGCGTACGTGCCGGTGGCGTCCGCGCCGACGGTCCCGAGCGTGCCGACCGTGGTGCCGGCGGGCAGGTTCTCGGCGACCGAGCCGCCGGTCAGCGTGATGTCCGTCGGCGGCTGGTCGACGACGTCGCGCACCGGGACCGTGAAGCGGGCCACCCGGTGCTTGCCGTCGGGGCTGGTGGCCTGCACCCGGATCCGCAGCTGGGTCGCGGTCTCGAAGTCCAGCGGTCCGGCCACCGTCAGCCGACGCTCCCGGATCTCGACGAGAGCGTTGTCGCGGGAGCCCGCGCCCGGCACGAGGCGGAACGTCGACTCGGTGCGGCCCGCGGAGAGCCGGCCGACCAAGGTGCCGACACCGGCGTCCTCCGGCACGCTCGTGGAGCTCAGCCGCATCGGCCCGGGTCGCTCGGCGACCGCGGCCTGGCTCGGAGCACCCCCGACCAGCAGTCCGGCAGCGACGAGCGAGGTGACGAGGGCAGAGGTGAGAGTGCGCACGCCGCAGCGTGTCAGGTTCTCAGTCGCTGCGTGTCCGTTTTGAGGATCAGGGTCGCGGCGCGGTCAGGTCGCGCACCGCGGCGTACCGGTCGCGGACGGCGGGCGTCGGCCCGACCTCCGTCGACACCACGTCGCTCAGCGGCCACTCCGGCGGGTCGGCGCCGCCGGCCAGCACCCAGGCGGCCTGGCGCGCGGCACCGCGCGCGACGTACTCCCCCGGCTGCGGCAGCGTCACCGGCAGGCCGAGCACCGCCGAGGCGACCTCCTGCACCGCACGCGAACGGGCCGCGCCGCCAACCATGATGATCCGCTCCACCGGGGTGCCGAGGGTGCGCACCGCGTCGACGGCGTCGGCGAGGCCGCAGAGCATCCCCTCGACGGCGGCGCGCGCGAGGTACGACGGGTTCGCGGTCTCGAGCCGGAGCCCGTGGATCGCGCCCGTGGCGTCGGGCTTGTTGGGGGTGCGCTCGCCCTCGAGGTAGGGCACCAGGACCAGGCCGCCGGCACCGGCGGGCGCCTCCAGCGCGAGGTCGGAGAGCTCGGCGTGGTCGACGCCGAGCATCCGCGCGGCGGCGTCGAGGACGCGCGCGGCGTTGAGGGTCGCGACCAGCGGCAGGAAGCGGCCGGTCGCGTCGGCGAAGCCGGCCACCGCACCCGACACGTCACCGACCGGGTGGTCGGCCACGGCGCACGCCACGCCCGACGTGCCGATCGAGAGGACGACGTCGCCGGCCACCGCGCCGAGGCCGAGCGCGGCCGACGCGTTGTCGCCGGTCCCCGGGCCGAGCACGGCACCGCCGGGCAGCCGGCCGGCGACCTCGGCCGGGCCGAGC
This sequence comes from Nocardioides sp., assembly GCA_025965275.1. Classification (GTDB taxonomy): domain Bacteria; phylum Actinomycetota; class Actinomycetes; order Propionibacteriales; family Nocardioidaceae; genus Nocardioides. The sequence continues at coordinate 13,533 of JAOPXG010000025.1, read as the reverse complement.
ACCCGCGGCAGGATCGCGTCGTGGCCGAGGCCGAGCTCGAGGAGGTCGCGGCGGTACTCCCCCGTCGCCGGCGACCAGTAGCCCGTGCCGCTCGCGTCGCCGCGGTCGGTGACGAGGTCGTCGAGATCGGTCGACCCGGACAGCCGCCAGGTCAGGTAGTCGTGGGGCAGGCAGACCGCGGCCGTCCGAGCAGCGTTCTCGGGCTCGTGGTCGCGCAGCCAGCGCAGCTTGGTGACCGTGAACGACGCGACCGGCACCAGGCCGACGGCGTCGACCCAGGCTCCGGGACCGCCGAGCTCGGCGGTCAGGTCGAGCGCGGCCTGGGCCGAGCGGGTGTCGTTCCACAGCAGTGCAGGTCGGACGACGGAGCCGGACTCGTCCAGGCAGACCATGCCGTGCTGCTGCCCGCCGACGGCCACCGCCTCGACGTCGTCGAGACCGCCGGCCGCGGCGATCGCCTCCTGCAGCGCCTCCCACCACGCGTCGGGGTGCACCTCGGTGCCCTCGGGGTGGGTGGCGTGGCCGCTGCGGAGCAGCTCACCGCTCTCCGCGTCACAGACGACGACCTTGCAGGACTGCGTCGAGGAGTCGACACCGGCAACGAGAGGCACGGGCAGAGGCTATCGACTGTGTGTCAGTGTGTGCGCGTGCGCGACCCCGCCGGCCAGACGTTGCTGCTCTCCCGCGACACCTACCGCGCGGAGGTGGTGACCGTCGGTGCCGGCCTGCGGTCCCTGACCCACGACGGCGCGGACCTCGTCGCGGGCTACCCGGCCGGCACGATCTGCACCCAGTACCGCGGCTGGGTGCTGATGCCGTGGCCCAACCGGGTCGGCGACGGTGCCTACGAGTTCGCGGGCGCGTCACTCCAGCTCCCTCTCAGCGAGGTGGCCGGCGGCAACGCCCTGCACGGCCTGGTCGGCTGGGTCCCCTGGACGGTGACGTCGTACGACGACTCGCGGGCGACGCTGCGCTACGAGATGCCTCCCCAGGCCGGCTACCCGTTCTCCCTCGACCTCGCCGTCACCTACGAGCTCGGCGCAGCCGGGCTCCGGGTCACCCTGGCCGCCCACAACGTCGGCGACGGGCCCGCGCCGTACGGCACCGGCCACCACCCCTACTTCACCCTCGGCCGCACGGTCGACGACCTGGTGCTGAGCCTGCCGGCCACCACGTACTGCCCGATGGACGGCCGCGGGCTCCCGGGCGCCGCCGAGCCGGTCGCCGGCACGCCGTACGACTTCCGCGCGCCGCGGGCGGTCGGCGACACCGTCCTCGACCACCCGTTCGGCGGGCTCACCGACACCGTCGTCTCGGTCACCGACCCGGGGTCCGGGCGCGGGATCGAGCTCACGCTCGGTGACGGCTTCGACTGGGTGCACCTCTTCAGCTGCGACCCGCACGACCCGCCCCGTCAGGCGCTCGCGATCGAGCCGATGACCTGTCCGCCGGACGCGTTCCGCACCGGGGTCGACCTGCTCGTGCTCCGGCCCGGCGAGACCCATCGGGTGTCGTACACGGTCGCCGCTACTGGAAGCTGACGAACCGCACCGTCGGGCGGACGGCCCGCACCTGGGGCGCGCCCATCCGGTGGACGTCCTCGTCGTAGAAGAGCTTGAAGCCCATCGTGAACTGCCGCGGCCGGGCGACGGCGTGGTAGGTCGCGAGCTTCTGCCTCGGGGTGCCGAACCCGTCGACGTGCTGCACCATCGCAAGCCCGGGGCGGCGCTTCACCTGCTCGATGTGCCCGACCATGGCGGTGCGGAACTGGTGCAGCACGAAGAGCTTCTCCGGCAGTCCCTCGGAACGGGTGAGCCGGGCCAGCCACCACGAGGTGCGGTTGACCTCGCGGGCGCTGACCTGGCCGACCGTGTGGGCCGGGACCTGGTGCGGGCCCATCCGCCACTCGGGGTCGAGCGCCAGCCCGACCCACGGGTCGCGCAGCGCCCACTCCCAGCGCTTCGCGACGTCGGGGAACGGCGAGCGCCCGGGCTGGATGTCGAGCAGGAGCAGCGCGTGGTTGCGGTGCGCGGCCCGGACGTAGCGCTCGACCTCCTCGCGCGGGATGTCGTGGCTGTAGTCGCCGTCCGGACCGGCGCTCGCGTCGGCGACGGTGACGATCAGCTCGTAGACGTGGCGGATCGGCTGCCCGGGACGGCGGAAGGGTGCGGCCGCGCGGTGCAGGCGCGCGTCCATCGTGTCCGGGTCGGTCTCGCCGAGGACGCCCATCGAGCCCGTCTGCGCGGTGCCGTAGTAGGCGACCAGGAAGTGGTGGCCGCCGAAGACCCTCGTGCCGCCGTCGGGAAGCGTCGTCGTGGGTGTCGGCCCGGTCGGCTCGACCGGTGTGGCCGGGTCGGCTGCGGGGGTCTCGACGACGCTCGCTGGCGCTCGCTGCTCGACCCCCGGTGGCTCGACCGGCGACGCGGTCTTGCCGTTCGCGTCGTCGCGGCCGAGACCCCAGGCGATCAGGAGGAACCCGGCCAGGATCAGGAGCACCAGGAAGAGGATCGGTCCGCGCTGGTCGGGCTCGCCTCCGGTGGACACGTCAGCCGGTGATGGCGCCGTGCGCGGCCGACTGGACCATCTTGGCGTACTTGCCGAGCACGCCGCGGGTGTACTTCGGCGGCAGCGGCTCCCAGCCGACCTTGCGCTGCTCCCACTCGTCCTCGGCGACGCCCTCGATCTCGAGCAGCCGGTTGGCCACGTCGAGGGTGATCGCGTCGCCGTCGCGCACGAACGCGATCGGGCCGCCGTCGACGGCCTCGGGTGCGATGTGGCCGACGCAGAGACCCGTCGTACCGCCGGAGAAGCGGCCGTCGGTGATCAGCAGGACGTCCTTGCCGAGCCCGGCGCCCTTGATCGCGCCCGTGATGGCGAGCATCTCGCGCATGCCGGGGCCGCCCTTGGGGCCCTCGTAACGGATGACCACGACGTCGCGCGCCTTGATCTCGCCCGCTTCCAGGGCGTCCATCGCGGCGCGCTCCCCGTCGAAGACCCGGGCCGTGCCGTGGAAGACCGAGTCGTCGAACCCGGCGGTCTTCACGACGGCACCCTCGGGGGCGAGCGAGCCCTTGAGGATGGTCAGGCCACCGGTCGCGTGGATCGGCCGGTCGAGCTTGCGGATCACGTCGTCGTCCAGGGCCGGCGGGGCCAGCTCGGCGAGGTTCTCCGCCATCGTCTTGCCGGTCACCGTCAGGCAGTCGCCGTGCATCAGGCCGGCGTCGAGCAGCGCCTTCATCACGACGGGGATGCCGCCGATCTTGTCGACGTCGTTCATGACGTAGCGGCCGAACGGCTTGAGGTCGGCGAGGTGCGGCACCTTGTCGCCGACCCGGTTGAAGTCGTCGATGGTGAGGTCGACCTCGGCCTCGCGGGCCATCGCGAGCAGGTGCAGCACGGCGTTGGTCGAGCCGCCGAGGGCCATGACGACGGTGATGGCGTTCTCGAACGCCTCCTTGGTCATGATCTGGCGCGCGGTGATGCCCTGGCGGAGCAGGTTGACGACGGCCTCGCCGGAGCGGTGTGCGAAGCCGTCGCGGCGCCGGTCGACGGCCGGCGGCGCGGCCGAGCCGGGCAGCGACATGCCGATCGCCTCGCCGACCGCGGCCATCGTGTTGGCGGTGTACATGCCGCCACAGGCGCCTTCGCCGGGACAGATCGCCTTCTCGATCCGAGTGACCTCCTCGCGGCTGATCTTGCCGGCGAGGCACGCACCGACGGCCTCGAAGGCGTCGATGATCGTGACGTCGTTGCCGTCGACCTGGCCGGGCATGATCGAGCCGGCGTACAGGAAGACACTGGCCAGGTCGAGCCGCGCGGCGGCCATCATCATGCCGGGCAGGGACTTGTCGCAGCCGGCCAGCAGCACCGAGCCGTCGAGGCGCTCCGCCATCATCACGGTCTCGACCGAGTCGGCGATGACCTCGCGGGACACGAGCGAGAAGTGCATGCCCTCGTGGCCCATCGCGATGCCGTCGGACACCGAGATGGTGCCGAACTCGAGGGGGTAGCCACCGGCCGCGTGCACGCCGTTCTTGACGGCCTGCGCGAGTCGCTGCAACGACAGGTTGCAGGGGGTGATCTCGTTCCAGCTGGACGCGACACCGATCTGCGGCTTCTCCCAGTCGTCGTCGCCCATGCCTACCGCCCGGAGCATCCCTCGCGCGGCGGTCTTCTCCAGACCGTCGGTGACGTCGCGGGAGCGGGGCTTGATGTCGGGCTCGGTCATGCCCTCAGCGTATTCCGGTGCGGGTCTCTGGTCTCGACCAGGCCCGACCACCGAGAACTCTCAGGCCTCGGCGGCGGCCTTCAGCCGGGCGAGCCCCTTCTCGAAGTCCTTGCCGATCAGCTTGTCCATCGGGAGGATCCGGCCGACCACGCCCCAGAAGCCGCTCCGCTCGCCGCTCATCCGCCACTCGACCGAGGTGCCGGGCGCGCCGTCGACCTGGGTGGGCGTCAGGGTGAAGGTCACCCGGTTGGTGTTCTTGAAGGGCTTGAGGAAGGCCAGCCGGATGTCGATCGTCTCGGGGGTCGACCCGGTGATCTCCATGCTGCCGGCACCGGCCTTGCGGTTGCCCTCCCAGGCGTAGTGGGCGCCGACACCGGAGTCGGGCCCGGAGTAGGTACGCCCGAGGTCGGGGTCGAGCCCCTCCCACGGCGACCAGGCCGTCCACCGGTGGAAGTCGTCGACCAACGCGTGCACCCCTCCGGGCTCGGCCGCGACCACGGTCGAGCGGACGATCTCGAAGTCGCTCACGCCGCCCTCACCCGTGCCCGAGGGCGGCCGCCCGGACGACCATCACGTCCGGGAGGTCCGCGACCACCTGGCGCCAGGACTCACCCTCGTCGGCGGAGCCCCAGACGGCGCCGTTGCGCGCCCCGACGTACAGGCCCGCGGTGGCGTGGTCGTCGGCGCACATCGCGTCGCGCATGACGGCGACGTAGAAGCCGTCCGGCAGCCCGTCGCCGAGCTCCGCCCAGGTCTCGCCGGCGTCGCGCGAGCGCCACACCCGGGCCTTGGCGTCGGGCGGGTAGCGCTTGTCGCCGCCGTTGATCGGGAAGACGTAGACGGTGTCGGGGTCGTGGGGGTGGACGACGATCGGGAAGCCGAAGTCGGCCGGCAGGCCGTCGGCGATCGACTTCCAAGTGCCGCCGTGGTCGTCGGAGCGGTAGACGCCGCCGTGGTTCTGGAGGAAGAGCCGCTCCGGGCGGGCCGGGTGGCGGGTGACCTTGTGGACGCACTGTCCGAACTCGGGGTACTGCTGGCCCTCCGGGAGGAACTCGGCCCGGATGCCCTGGTTGCGGGGTTCCCACGAGGCGCCGCCGTCGCTGGTCTGGTAGACCCCGCCGGTGCTCAGCGCCGCCGTGACCGACTGCGGGTCGGTGGGGTGCGGCAGCACGGTGTGGAAGGCCTGGCCGCCGAAGCCGGCGTTCCACTGCGGCCGGTGCGGGTGGTCCCACAGTGCCTGCTCGAGCGCGAACGTCTCGCCGCGGTCGTCGGAGCGCCAGACCGCACCGGGCTCGGTGCCGGCGTACACGACACCGGGCTCGCTGCCCGGGGTCAGCTGCCAGACCCGCTCGACCGTGGCGTCGGTGCCCTCGGGGAAGCGGATCGCGCCGTTCGGGGTCTCCTGCCATGTGCCGCCGAGGTCGTCGGAACGACGTACCTGCGGGCCGAGCCAGCTCGACGACGCGCCGGCGAGCAGCCGGGGTGTGTCACCGCGGGTGTCGATCAGGCACGAGTAGACCTCCTCCATGTCGAAGTGCGGTCCGGTGAACTCCCAGTCGACGCGCGCTTCGTCCGACGTGCCGATCCACAGACCCTTGCGGGTCCCGACCATCAACAGGGTCCTGTCAGCCATGTCCACGCTCCGCTCGTCGCTCTCGCCCACTGTGCACCCAACGCGTGCCGTTCTTCTAGATTGACTCGGTGACCACCGGGAACTCATCGCGCCGGCTGGTCTCCCCCGTCTGGCTGGTGCTGGTCGGCATCCTGTCGGTGCAGTTCGGCGCCGGCGTGGCCAAGAGCCTCTTCGACGAGATCGCGCCCACCACGATCGTGTGGCTGCGGCTGGTCACCAGCGCGGTCGTGCTCATGGCCGTCGCCAGGCCGGTGCTGCGCGGGCGCTCGCGGTCGGACTGGCTGGTCGTGCTCGCCTTCGGCCTCTGTCTGGGGACCATGAACTGGGCGATCTACCAGGCCTTCGCGCGGATCCCGCTCGGCGTCGCGGTGACGTTGGAGTTCGTCGGGCCGCTGACCCTGGCGGTCCTGGGATCGCGGCGGGTGCGCGACCTCCTCTGGGTGCTGCTCGCCGGGCTCGGCGTCGCGGTGCTCGGGCTCGAGGGCGGCGGCGACGTCAACCTGGCGGGCGTGCTGTTCGCGCTGCTCGCCGGGGCCATGTGGGCGTCGTACATCCTCCTGGCCGGGCAGACCGGCCGGCGCTGGCCCGGCTTCGACGGGCTCGCCCTCGCGAGCGTGGTCGCGACCGTGCTGCTCACGCCGTTCGCGATCGGCGAGGGCGGCGGCGACCTGCTCGACCCGCGGATCCTGCTCCTCGGGGCCCTCGTCGGGCTGCTCAGCTCCGTGGTCCCCTACAGCTGCGAGCTGGTCGCGCTGCGCTCCATCAAGACGTCGGTGTTCTCGATCCTGATGAGCCTGGAGCCGGCGGCGGCCGCGGTGGCCGGCATCGTCGTGCTCCAGGAGTTCCTCTCCTGGGAGCAGTGGCTCGCGATGCTCTGCGTCGTCATCGCCTCCGTCGGCGCGACCCGCTCCAGCCGCACCTTCGCCGAGCCTGCGCCGGACTGAGTCTCCTCGCCGCTGGTCGAGCAGCGAGCGCCAGCGAGCGTCGTCGAGACCCCGGAGCCCACGGGGCGGCGGGTTGGGCTGCGGGGATCTCGACACGGTCGCAGAGCGACCTTGCTCGATCAACGAGGATCGTCGGCCTTCCTGGAGTTCACGGAACCGTCACACGGCGTTGACCCGACCGAATCGGCCCACCCCTAGGTTGGGTGACACCTACTTCTCGGGAGAGCTCATGGGAAGCCACATGATCCACACCCCGCACCTGGTCGACCGGACGGTCGATGCGGTGAGACGTTGGCCGGTCGAGTCGCAGCAGCGAGCCCGCCGCAACGCCATGATCGCCTCCACCGCTCTGGCACAACGGCGTGCTGAGCTCGACGACGTCGAGGAGTTCCTCGCCGCTCTGCGCGGAGCTTCGGTGCCGGAGGTTGCAGCTCACGCTGCGCACGGCTGAGTTCACCGGACGGGCCTTGCCTCTCCCTGGCCGTCCGGTGGACTCAGCCACACCTCCACGATCCGGGTCGGGGCTCGGGGCACAATCGAACGCATGTCCGCCTCCCCCGCGAAGATCCGACCGGTCGCCACGCTCGCGTACGACGAGGTGCTCTCCGACGACGGCACCCGCCTGCGCGCCTGGACCAACGACCCGGACGGGCTCATCGACGGCCCGACCGTCGTGCTCTGCAACGGGCTCGGCACCAGCCCGTGGACCTGGCCGGCGTTCCTCGACCCCGACTGCGGCGTCCGGGTCATCTCCTGGAACCACCGCGGCACCGGCGGCTCCGACCGGCCCGCCGACCGCGACCGGGTCGGCATCGAGGAGTTCGCCGAGGACGGCCTCTCGGTCATGGACCACTTCGGCGTCGACCGGGCGGTCCTGGTCGGCTGGTCGATGGGCGTGAACACGATGTACGAGCTCGCCGTGCTCCACCCCGAGCGGGTCACCGGCCTGTTCGCGGTCGCCGGCGTCCCGGGTGACACGTTCGCCACCGTGCTCGGCCCGCTGCGGCTCCCCCAGTTCGCCGCCAAGGCCGTCGCCGTCAACAGCTCCCGGCTCCTCAAGTACGGCGGCCGCGCGCTGACCCCGATCGCCAGCCGGCTCCCGGTCGGCAGGCGCACCATCGGCGTGCTCAGCCACAGCGGCTTCATGCTCCCGGTCGCCGACCCGGAGCTGACCGCGCGCGCGGTGGCGGCGCTGCTCGCGATCCCGGTGGAGTGGTACGGCCACCTCGCGCTGCACACGTCGCGGCACCCGCGCGTCTCGCTGAGCCGGATCACGGTCCCGGCCGCGTTCGTCGCGGGCACCTTCGACCTGCTGGCCGGCGCCCGGGCGATGGCCAGCGCGGCCGAGCGGATCGAGGGCGCGACGTACACCGAGCTCCGCGGCACGCACTTCCTCCAGATGGAGCAGCCCGACCGCGTTCACGACCTCTTGCTGGAGTTCTTGCGTAGGGTCGGGTGACATGCGCCGGATCACCGCCCTCGCCAGTCTCGCCGTGCTGGCCGCGGTGCTCCTGACCGCCTGCGGCGACGACGACGACCAGGACAGCACGCCCAACACCACGATCACCGCCACGCCGGGCGGCTCCGCACCGACGACGGAGGCGACCGAGCCGACCGGCTCGGGGTCGTCCCCCACCGACACGTCGACCCCGTCGGCCGACCCCGGCCCGGTGAAGGTCATCCGGACGATCGCCACCGGGCTGGCCGCGCCGTGGGGCATCGGCTTCCTGCCGAACGGCGACGCGATCGTCACCGAGCGGGACACCCGCCGGGTGCTGCTGCTGCAGGCTCCGTCGTACGACGTGAAGCAGGTGGGGCTGATCAGCGCGGCCGTCTCCAGCGTGGAGTCGGGGGGTGAGGCGGGGCTGCTCGGCGTCGCGGTCTCGCCCGACTTCGCCACCGACCGGATGCTCTACTTCTACCTCAGCACCGCAGCCGACAACCGGATCGTGAAGGCGACGCTCGAGAGGGGCAGGCTCGGCACGCCGCAGGTCATCCTCGACGGGATCCCCAACGGGGTCATCCACGACGGCGGCCGGCTGGCGTTCGGGCCCGACGGCTACCTCTACGCGTCGACCGGCGAGACCGGTGAAGGCGAGCTGGCCCAGGACAGGAGCACGCTCGCCGGCAAGATCCTGCGGATCACCACCGACGGCGACCCGGCGCCCGGCAACCCGTTCAAGGGCTCGGAGATCTGGTCCTTCGGCCACCGCAACGTCCAGGGCCTGGCCTTCGACGACCAGGACCGGCTCTGGGCCTCGGAGTTCGGCGACCGGACCTACGACGAGCTCAACCTGATCGAGCCCGGCAAGAACTACGGCTGGCCGATGATCGAGGGCCGGGGCGGCCAGAAGGGTTACGTCGACCCGCAGGTCGTGTGGTCGACGGACGAGAACTCGCCGTCGGGCCTCGCCTGGCTCGACGGCCACCTCTGGCTCGCCTCGCTGCGCGGCGAACGGCTCTGGCGCGTCTCGGTGACGGACGGCCGGGCCAGCAAGCCGACCGACTTCTTCGTCGGCGCCTACGGCCGGCTGCGCACGGTCGTGGTGACTCCCGAGGGCAAGCTCTGGGTGACGACCAGCAACCGCGACGGGCGCGGTCAGCCGCGCGACGGCGACGACCGGATCCTGCTCGTCAATCCCTGACGGTCCGTTTCGCCCCGCCCTGAGGGGGCAGAGTCCGGGGACCTACACAGCGTCACCGGACCATCGGGGGTTACTGGGATGGGTGCCATCACCATCGAGTACAAGACGTTGTCGTTGAGCCAGCAGGTGCTGGAGCGACAGCGGGCGCACGCCACGGCCATCCAGCAGTACCTCGCGGCGAACGCCGACATCGGCGACAGCACCGGCGCGCTGCTCTCGCTCTTCGACCCGCTCTCGCAGGCCGCGATCGCCGTCGCCGGCGAGGCCGCCGGCATCCTCGGCAGCATCGAGCTGGCCGCCGCCGCCTCCGTGGGCGACACGGCTCGCGACTTCGCCGACAGCGACGGCAAGGTCGGCGACTCCTTCTCCAAGCTGATCGCCCGGCTCGGCGCGAGCGCGCCCGACGGCGGCTACCCCGACCTCGGTGGCCCGACGCTCGGGTCCGCCGGGTCCAGCGCCCCGAGCGACTACGGCTCCGTCGACTCGAACATCATCGAGAAGGCCGAGGGCACCATCGACAACCTCACCGGCTCGGCCGGTACGGCGGCCGAGATGATCGCGCGCCTCGGTTCCCTCGGGGCTCCGACCGCGGTCGCCGAGCTGACCGACGCCTCGTCGTACCTCGTGGCGCCGCAGGCTCCCGAGAACCCCGTCCAGGACCTGCGCTGGAGCGCCGGCGCGCTGCTCGGCGGCATCGACTGGGTGGCCGAGAAGTTCATCGGGTTCTCCATCCTCGACCGCTGTGTCTTCCACCCGCTGGCGGGCGACTGGCAGGGCATCTACCGGGGCTGCGAGGCGTGGGCGCACGCCGGCGACGCCGCGAAGGCGATCGCCCAGAACCACGCCGGCCTCGTCGCGAGCACCCCGACGACCTGGGAGGGCATGTCCGGCAACTCCTTCCGCGGCGCGATGACCGCCGTCGCCGGCGGCGCGCTCGGGCTCAGCGAGGCGTACGCCTACGCCAGCGCCATGATCAAGACCCTCTCCACGGTCTGCAAGCTCGCGTGCACCGGCATCGGCATGGCGTTGAAATGGATCGCCAACACCCTCCTCGAGATGGCCGCCGAGGCCGCGACCCCCGTGGTCGGCTGGGCGGTCGGCGCGTTCAACGGCTACAAGCAGATCCAGGGCGTGATCACGAAGGTGAAGCTCGTCTACACGATCCTCGAGACCATCGCCTCCGCCATCGAGGACTTCGCCGAGGCCAAGACCTCGATCCTCGACAAGCTCGGCCTCCTCGAGGACCTCCTCTCGGGCATCGGGAAGTCCGCCGCAGCGTGAGCGCCATCGGCCCCGACGGCTACCTCGCCCGCCTCCAGGCCGTCATCGACGGGCTCGAGCAGGACGTGCGTCAGTCCGGCCGCGCGCTCGCGGAGCGCCAGTCCGGACGGGCGCAGGAGGCCCGCGACGGCAAGCTGGGGCCCGACTGGGCCGCGGTCCAGCGCCGCATCGACGCCGGCCAGACGACCCTCGCCGACGTCTTCTCCGGCAGGGACGACACCCCGGCCGCCCAGCGGCTCCGCGAGCTGTCGCAGCAGAACATCAGCCGGATGGCGGAGGAGGACCCGCCGGCGGAGGTCCAGCTGGAGCTCGCCGAGGCCGAGGTCCAGTGGGCCGCGCTCAACCGCGAGATCCCCCCGGGAGATCCCGCGTGAGACGCGGGGAGGTGTCCGGGTGGCCGATCAACATCTGGCACCCGCAGATGACGATGCACGTCGGCGCACACCAGGAGACGACCCTCCAGGTCCTCCTGGAGTGCCTCAACGCGGCCGGCTACCGGGTCACGGAGCGCGACGACCACGGCTTCCGCGCGCGGCGGGTCGCCTGGCTCGACCGGATCATGCTCGAGGGCGGCACTACCGACCTGGAGGTGCGGGCGACCGGAGCCGACGTGCTCGTGAGCGTCACGAAGGGTGCCGGCGAGCGCGGTGGCCGCAAGCGTGCCGCCGACGGGCTCAGCGCTGCGGTCGAGGAGCTCCGGCGTCGTGGCTCGTTGGTGCAGACGACCGAGTGGGGACCACCACCCCCGTGACGGTCGCGCGGCGCGACGCGCGCCGCAGCGTGGTGAGGATCGCCGGGCCGAGCACGACGATCGCGACCGCGTTGGTGATCGCGCGGATGGTGTCCCAGCTGCCGGTCGACGTCAGCAGCGTGTAGACCGCGAACGTCTTCAGGTTCTCGACGACCGGTGCGCCCGCGACGTACGACAGCGGGCCCTCGTGGCCGGGCACCTGGATGCCGAGGATGAACGGCCAGCCGGACAGGTTCATCAGGATCCCGAACGCGTAGGCCGCGACCACGCCGTACACCGCGAGCATCGCGATCTCGCGCCTGCCGGTGACCCGGCGCGGCAGCAGCCCGGCGCCCATGCCGACCCAGGCGAAGCAGAGCATCTGGTAAGGCATCCACGGCCCCACGCCGGCGGTCATCAGCGCCGAGGCGAACAGCGAGGTGCAGCCGAGCACGAAGCCGAAGCCGGGCCCGAACACGCGGCCGGCGAGCACGAGCAGGAAGAACGTCAGCTCCACGCCCGCCGTGCCCGGGGAGATGCCGCGCAGGACCGCGTTGACCGCGCTGAGCACCCCGAGGATCGCCAGCACCCGCGCATCGAGGCCGCCCTCGTTGAGCTCGGCGAGCACGACCGCGATCACCACCGGCAGCAGCATGAGGAAGAGGAACGGCGGGTCGACGCGGGTGCCCTCGGGCACCCGGAGGAGGAGGGGCCAGCAGAGCATCATCAGCCCGGCGAACGAGGCGACCGCGAGCACCACGACGGAGCGTGGGGCGATCCGGACCGCTGCACTCATGACGCGCTCAATGCGGCGACGACCTCGTCGACGCGCAGCCACGGCGCCCCGAGGACCTTGGTGACCTGCGGCGCGAAGGACGGCGACTCGGCGATCACCCGGCGCACCGGCCCGGAGGACACGACCTCACCCTCGGCGAGCACGACCACGTCGTCGGCCGCCTGGGCGACGAACTCCACGTCGTGGGTCGCGACCAGGACCGCATGGCCCTCCGCCGCAAGGCCGCGCAGGATGCCGGCGAGCACGTGCTTGGCGGCGTAGTCGAGCCCGCGGGTCGGCTCGTCGAGCAGCAGCACCTCGGGCCGCGACGCGAGCACCAGGGACAGCGCGAGCGCCAGCCGCTGGCCCTCGGAGAGGTCGCGGGGGTGTTGGTCGCCGGGGATGCCGGGCACCAGGCCGTCGAGGATCTCGCGGCACGCCCCCGTGCCGCCGTCGGCCGCGGCGCACTCGTCGTCGACGGTCTCGAGGTAGAGCAGGTCGGCGGCGTTCTGGGGCACCAGGCCGACCAGCGCGCGGCGGTCGGCCGCGCCGAGGCCGGCCGGGTCCGTGCCGCCGACGGAGACCTGGCCGCCGTGCCGGCGACCGCTCCCCTGGAGCGCCCAGATGAGCGAGGACTTGCCGGAGCCGTTGCGGCCCATCAGCGCGGTCACCCGGCCGGTGCCGAGCTCGACGTCGACGTCGCGCACCGCGACGGTCTGGCCGTGCACGACGGTGAGGCGTCGTACAGCGACGGCGGCCGCGGCGGCCGACTCCGTCGTGACCGGCGGGGTGCCGATCCGGTCGAGGAGCTCCCGCGCCCGGCGGCGGGCGTCACGCACGCTCAGCGGCAGCGGGGACCAGCCGGCCGCGCGGCCGAGCTCGACGATGGGCGGCGCGACCGGCGAGTCGACGAGCAGCTCGCCGGGCACGCCGACGTGCATGCGCCCGGCGCCCGTCAGCAGGCACATCCGGTCGGCGAACGGCACCACCCGCTCGAGCCGGTGCTCGGCCAGCAGCACCGAGACACCGAGATCGTGCACGAGACGGGTGAGGGTGGCGAGCACCTCCTCGGCGGCCGTCGGGTCCAGCGCCGAGGTGGGCTCGTCGAGCACGAGCAGCCGCGGGTGCATGGTGAGCACCGAGCCGATGGCGACCCGCTGCTGCTGGCCACCGGACAGGGTGCGCAGGTCGCGGTTGCGGAGGTCGGCGATGCCGAGCAGGTCGAGGGTCTCCTCGACCCGGCGGCGCATGGTGTCGCCGGGCAGGCCGAGCTGCTCCATGCCGTAGGCGAGCTCCT
>JAOPXG010000020.1 GCA_025965275.1 Nocardioides sp. | reverse complement strand
ACCACCACGACCGGATCCGTGTGCACGGCGCGCGGGTCAACAACCTCAAGGACATCCATGTCGAGATCCCGAAGCGGAGGCTGACGGCCTTCACCGGGGTCTCCGGATCGGGCAAGAGCTCCCTCGTCTTCGGCACCATCGCCGCGGAGTCGCAGCGGCTGATCAACGAGACCTACAGCTCGTTCGTGCAGGGCTTCATGCCGACGCTCGCGCGCCCGGACGTCGACGTGCTGGAGGGGCTGACGACGGCGATCCTCGTCGACCAGGAGCGGATGGGGGCCAACCCGCGCTCCACGGTCGGCACGGCCACCGACGCCAACGCGATGCTGCGGATCGTCTTCAGCCGGCTGGGCAAGCCCCACATCGGCTCGCCCCAGGCGTACTCCTTCAACGTCGCGTCCGTCAGCGGGGCGGGTGCGGTCAAGCACTCGAAGGGTGGGCGGGAGGTCAAGGAGCGCGTCAGCTTCAGCATCACCGGCGGGATGTGCCCGCGGTGCGAGGGCCGCGGCTCGGTCAGCGACGTCGACCTGACCGCGCTGTACGACGACTCGAAGTCGCTCAACGAGGGCGCGCTCACGATCCCGGGCTACAGCATGGAGGGCTGGTACGGCCGCATCTACCGCGGCTGCGGCTACTTCGACCCCGACAAGCCGATCAGGAAGTTCACCAAGAAGGAGCTCGACGACCTCCTCTACCGGGAGCCGACCAAGATCAAGGTCGACGGGATCAACCTGACGTACGCCGGACTCATCCCGCAGATCCAGAAGTCGTTCCTGGCCAAGGACGTCGAGGCGATGCAGCCGCACATCCGCGCCTTCGTGGAGCGGGCCATCACCTTCACGACGTGCCCGGACTGTGGCGGCAGCCGGCTCAGCGAGGCCGCCAGGTCCTCCAAGATCAAGGGCGTCAGCATCGCGGACGCGTGCGCGATGCAGATCAGCGACCTCGCCGACTGGGTGCGCGGCATCGAGGAGCCGTCGGTGGCGCCGCTGCTGGCGTCGCTGGGGGAGACCCTCGACTCGTTCGTGGACATCGGGCTCGGCTACCTCTCGCTCGACCGGCCCGCGGGCACGCTGTCGGGCGGCGAGGCGCAGCGCACCAAGATGATCCGCCACCTGGGTTCGTCGCTCACCGACGTGACGTACGTCTTCGACGAGCCGTCGATCGGCCTGCACCCGCACGACATCGCCCGGATGAACGACCTGCTGCGGCAGCTGCGCGACAAGGGCAACACCGTGCTCGTCGTGGAGCACAAGCCGGAGATGATCGAGATCGCCGACCACGTCGTCGACCTCGGACCGGGCGCCGGGTCCGCCGGGGGAGAGGTGGTCTTCGAGGGCACCGTCGAGGAGCTGCGGGCCAGCGACACGCAGACCGGGCGTCACCTCGACGACCGAGCGTCGCTGAAGGACGACGTACGCACGCCCACCGGCGCGATGGAGATCCGCGGCGCGACGACGAACAACCTGCGAGACGTCGACGTGGACATCCCGCTCGGCGTGCTGGTCGTCCTCACCGGCGTCGCCGGCTCCGGCAAGAGCTCGCTGGTCCGCGGTTCCGTCGAGGGACGCGACGGCGTCGTGTCGATCGACCAGTCCGGCATCAAGGGATCGCGGCGGAGCAACCCGGCGACGTACACCGGGCTGCTCGACCCGATCCGCAAGGCGTTCGCGAAGGCGAACGGCGTGAAGCCGGCGCTCTTCAGCGCCAACTCGGAGGGCGCCTGCCCGAACTGCAACGGCGCCGGGGTCATCTACACCGACCTGGCCATGATGGCCGGCGTGGCCACCACGTGCGAGGTCTGCGAGGGCAAGCGCTTCCAGGCCGAGGTCCTCGACCACAAGCTCGGCGGCAAGGACGTCAACGAGGTGCTCGAGATGTCCGTGAGCGACGCCGAGGCGTTCTTCGCCGACGGTGAGGGAGCCGTACCGGCCGCACACAAGATCCTGGTCCGTCTCACCGAGGTCGGCCTGGGCTACCTCACCATCGGCCAGCCGCTCCCGACGCTGTCCGGTGGCGAGCGGCAACGGCTCAAGCTGGCCACCCAGATGGCCGACAAGGGCGATGTCTACGTCCTCGACGAGCCGACCACCGGCCTGCACCTCGCCGACGTGGAGAACCTGCTCGCGATGCTCGACCGCCTGGTCGACTCCGGCAGGTCCGTCATCGTCATCGAGCACCACCAGGCCGTGATGGCGCACGCCGACTGGATCGTCGACCTCGGCCCGGGCGCCGGCCACGACGGCGGCACGGTCGTGTTCGAGGGAACCCCCGCAGAGCTGGTCCAGAAGCGTTCCACGCTGACCGGGGAGTACCTCGCGGCGTACGTCGGAGCGGGACCCGTCTGAGCGTGGATGTTGCGCCGATAACTGAGATTGATATTTCGTCAGTCCCGTTGAGTCACACGATTTATTTCGCCGCCGGGAACTTCTCGGGAAGGCGATACAGAGTGCTCAGAAGACTTTACCGAGTTGGCGAACTGAATGAATTTTTCGCGGGCGTATAGATAAGGACTTGGGAAGCGGTCACGCCATCTGCCTCTGAGGGTCCTCCTGCCTGTTGCATTTGGCACACGACCACCCCAGGGCTACCTCGATTCGGTGACGCAGCATCGGGACAGACGCTCTAGCGTGTGCGGTCGGATGGCCGTCCGAATCCATCGCGACGTCCGCTGAATCGGAAGGTGACTCGTTGATGGCTTGGGACAGCCGACGGTGAGCACTGCGGCGAGGGCAGTCCTGGGTCTGGCCGCGTTGGCAGGCTTGCTCCTCACTTGGCTGACCTACGACTGGCTCGGGAATCCCTGGGACCACTGCGACTATCCCGAAGAGTGCTTGGGGACATGGTTTCCACGGGCTTTCGAAGTGATTCAGTACATGTGGGCGGCGACCGCCTTGGTGGCTGGGGCGGGCGTGGTCCTTTCGAGCCTCGGGAGTTGGCGGCGGGCCGACACGGTCATACTCGGAGCCTCGTGGGTTGCGCTATTCGTGCCGCTGGCCGTGACTCCCATGTACGGGGGTGGTCAGGCGATGACCGCCGAACAGGTCGAGACGAATCCGTTCCTATGGGCCAGCGACGGCTACAGATTCGTGGCAATCATCATCTGTATAGCGTCCCTGGTCATGGGTTGGCAGGCGGTGCGTCCTCGTGCGCGGAGAGAACATCGGACCCGTCGCAGGCTTGCCCGTGACAGAACGGGACGCATCGCCGATAACTGACATTATGTCAACTGTTGGAGGGATCCAACGTTCCCCGACCGGGTCGCACTCGGGGTCCGCCTTGCCTCGCGGCGGTCGCCCAGCGTCTAGGCTCGGCCCCGTGACGACGGCCGGCTCGGGGACGACGAAGACCAAGAAGCCGCACCGGCCGCTCTGGCAGGAGACCATCCTGCTGCTCGTGATCGCCGTCGCCCTGGCGCTCGTGCTCAAGACGTTCTTCGTGCAGGCGTTCTACATCCCGTCGCCCTCGATGGTCCCCGGGCTGGTGAAGAACGACCGGATCCTGGTCGAGAAGCCGTCGTACTGGTTCGGCGGCACCCCGCAGCGCGGCGACGTCGTGGTGTTCCGGGACCCCGGCGACTGGCTGCCGGAGGAGGACAAGGTCGGTCCGGTCGGTGTGATCCCGACCGTGATGTCCAAGATCGGCCTCTACCCCGCGGGCGGCCACCTCGTGAAGCGGGTGATCGGCGTCGCCGGCGACACCATCGTCTGCTGCGACGACCAGGGCCGGCTGTCGGTCAACGGCTACCCGCTCGACGAGGACGACTTCGTCAACAACCCCGACTCCGAGGGCTGCCGCGGTCCCGAGGGCCCCGGTGACTGCGACTGGACGGCCGGCCCGGTGCCCGACGGCAAGCTCTTCGTGATGGGCGACAACCGCGCCGACTCCGCCGACTCGAGCTACCACCTGTGCGCGCCGAAGGAGGCGGGCTGCACCCCCGGCGACGAGTACATCGACGAGGACCTCGTCGTCGGCCGGGTCTTCGCGGTGATCTGGCCCCGCGACCACATGACCTGGCTGCACCGGCCGGACACCTTCGCCGACGTTCCGGACGCCGACTGACCGGGGGTAGCGTCTCTCCATGACCGACCTGGCAGCCGTGAACGCCGAACGCGAGCGGATCCGCGCGACGTACCTCTCCCCCGAGTCGTCCCGGCCCGCATCATCGGCTCGCGGCCTGCATCACGTCGCGCTGGTGAGCGGCGACGTCGAGCGGACCGTGCGGTTCTACCAGGAGCTGCTGGAGTTCCCGCTGACGGAGATCTTCGAGAACCGCGACTACGCGGGCTCCAACCACTTCTTCTTCGACATCGGCAACGGCAACCTGATCGCGTTCTTCGACTTCCCGGGCCTCGACGTCGGGCCGTACGCCGAGGTGCTCGGCGGCCTGCACCACCTGGCGATCTCGGTGGAGCCGGCGCGGTGGGAGCACCTGAAGGCCAAGCTCGACGAGGCCGGTGTCGAGTACCTCAGCGAGAGCGGGACCTCGATCTACTTCCGCGACCCCGACGGCGCACGCCTCGAGCTGATCGCCGACCCGCTCGGCGAGATGTACGGCACCAAGGTCGTCTGAGGTCAGACGTCCGCGAGTCGCGGGAGCACGTCCTCGCAGACCGTGGTGGTCCAGCCGACCGGGTCGTCGGTGGGCGGCATCAGCGTGATGAGGGAGATGCCGAGCGCGGCGTACTCCTCCATGGACCTCAGGAAGCCGTCGCGGTCGGCGACCGGGTCGGCCATCGCGATCATCGTCTTCTCGATCGCGTCGTAGTCGCGGCCCAGGTCGTCGCAGTGGCCGCGCAGCACCTCGAGCTTGTGGCGGACCACGTCGGGGCTCTCGCCGAAGAGGTTGCAGGCGTCGGCGTACTGCGCCACCAACCGCAGCGTCTTCCTCTCACCACTGCCGCCGATCAGGATCGGCGGGTGCGGCTGCTGCACCGGCGGCGGCACGCAGACGGTCTCGGCGAGCTGGAAGTGTTTGCCCTCGTAGGGGCCGTCGTTGTCGCTCCACATCTGGTTGCAGATCTGGAGGGTCTCCTCGAGCCACTCGAAGCGCTCGCTGGTCGACGGGAAGACGACCCCGAGACCGACGTGCTCGCGCTCGTACCACGCGGCACCGATGCCGAGCATCGCCCGACCCCTGGACAGCACGTCGAGGGTCGTGACGATCTTGGCGAGCAGCCCGGGATAGCGGTACGTCGTGCCCGTGACGAGCAGGCTCAGGCGGACGTTCTCGGTCTGGCCGGCGAGGTAGCCGAGCGTCGTGTAGCCCTCCATCATCGGCTCGGGCGGGCCGCCGAGGTTCTCCATCTGGAACCAGTGGTCCATGACGGTGAAGAGCGAGGCGCCGCCCTGGTCGGCGACCTTGGCGGTCTCGGTCAGCCGGTCGGCCAGCCGCGTCTGCCAGTCGGGGTGGCTGAAGTTCGCGTAGTGGATACCGATGCGCACGTCAGCGACCCTACGCCGGAGCCCACAACCAGCGGCCGCCCTGCACGAGGCACGCCAGTGTCGCGGCGACGAACACCAGCACCCAGACGATCCCAGGCACCCGGGTGAGCCGGGCGAGGGTGTCGGCGTCGGAGTCCCGCGCCTGCCCGGACCGCCGGGCCTGCTGCAGCTCGAGCACCGGCCGCGGTGCGGCCACCAGCAGGAACCAGGTGCCGGCGTAGGCGACGAACGACTGCACCGCCCCGCTCCCCCACCAGGACACCGCGAAGACCGCGACCCCGGCCACGAGCACGGCGTACAGCCCGTAGAAGTTGCGGATCTGGAGCAGCAGCAGCGCGAGCAGGAGCACCGCCAACCAGAGCACCGCGAGGGCGTGCTGGCGGCTGAGCAGGAACGCCGCGCCGAGGCCGAGCAGCGCCGGACCGACGTACCCGGCGAACGCGGTGGCGACCATCCCGGGACCGGTCGGCTTCCCCCGCGACACGGTGATCCCCGAGGTGTCGGAGTGCAGCCGGATGCCCGACAGCCGCCGGCCGCCGAGCAGCGCCGCGACCCCGTGCGCGCCCTCGTGCGCGATCGTCACGACGTGCCTGCTGGTCCGCCACGCGACCGGGACGAGCACCAGGGCGAGCGCCACCAGTGCGGCGGCCAGCACCCGTCGCTGGTCCGGCGCCGCCTGGGTGCCGACGACGTCGTCCCAGATCGAGGAGAGGACGTCGGTCGCGGACACCCGACCAGCCTGCCGGAAGCGCGTACGCCGGCCGCGCACTGGGTACGCGGGAGCCATGAGCAACGAGAAGAACGAAGCCATGCAGGCGGTCGTCGACCGCGTCTCCTCCTACCAGGACGGCGCGCCCGAGGGCACGGTGGAGAAGGAGCTGCGCGACGGGTTCGGCGAGGCCGGCGTCGAGGTCTCCGACGCGGACGTCACCAAGCTGGCCGACGCGATCGAGGCCGAGCACGGCGCGGTGTCGGTCGGGGACGTCCTCGCCGGCTGATCAGCGCCGGAGGACGGCTCCCGACAGCGGCGGCAGGATGAGCTCGCTCACCCGGCGGCCGCTCGGCTTCTTGTAGGCACGGTCCAACCGCGCCTTGTGCCGGCTGGTCGTCGGGTTCACGAGCACGAGGCCGTGGGTGTACTGGCGGCGCCACGTTCCGTCGGGCAGCTGCTGGCGCGGCGCGACGGGAAGGCCGACGTCGGCCATCGCGCGCGGCACCCAGTGGTCGGTGAACGGCTCCGCCGGGACGAACATGCTCGAGCCGGTGCGGCCGTTCCAGGTGAGCAACCAGGTCGCCCTGCTGTACGTCTCCGCCCCGGAGTCGCCGCGGTTGCTGTAGGTGACCGCGAGCAGCGGCACGTCGTGGTCGGCGCACCAGGCGGCGAGCTCCATCTTCCACCGCCAGTCGGCGCCGACGAACCGGGGTCCGGCGCTGTCGAGGCCCCACTTCACGGCGTACTCGTTCAACCAGCCGGACACGTACGGCGTCCAGTCGGTCATCACGTCGTGCCAGGTGTTCCACTCGACGGTCACGTTCGGAATGGCCAGGAAGCCGTCGCGCTTGATCCGGGACGCCACCTCGCGCAAGAAGGACCCGGTCGCGTCGTACATCGCCGCGTCGGTCGGGATCTCGACCGGGACCCGGCCGTCGGCGGTGTCGTGGCTCGAGTAGGTCAGGGTGTCGTCCATCATCACGCCGTCCCAGTCGCCGCGACGCAGCTCGGCGAGCACGTTGTCGGCCCAGCGGTCCTGGTACGCCGGGTCGGCGACGTCCGTCGGGAAGAGACCCGCCCAGTCGGACCACTCCACGATCTGCCCGTCCTCGTCGTGCAGCAGCCAGCCGGCCTCCGCGGCCTCGTGGTAGGAGACACCGGTCGAGTAGACACCGGACTCGTGCGGCACCTTCACGGCAGCCGACATGTCCTTGTACATCAGCACGGTGAGGTGCGGGTTCTTCTCCTTGAGCGCCGGGATGCGGGCGTACTCCCACGGCTGCATCACGACGTAGTTGCCGCGCCAGGCGTCGGGGGTGGCGTCGAGGTCACCCCAGTCGAGCGCCAGCACGCCGGCCGAGTCGCTCACCGTCGGTTGCCGCGCCGAGCCCGCCGGCAGCACGCCGGACATGAGCAGGGTCAACGCGCCGACGACCACCACGGCGCTCGCGCGCCAGGTCCGGAAGTTCTGCATCTCGTCCTCCCGAGGCCGATGCAGCATGGATCGCGCACCGACAGCCCTCCAGCCATCGGTCCCCCACTGTCCGCAAGTGTGCCCCTCCCGGGGCGGATCGGCGAGCAGGCGTGCCCGGCGCGGCGAGCGGGTACCCCGACCGCATGGATGCCGCTGTG
Source organism: Nocardioides sp. (assembly GCA_025965275.1). Classification (GTDB taxonomy): domain Bacteria; phylum Actinomycetota; class Actinomycetes; order Propionibacteriales; family Nocardioidaceae; genus Nocardioides. The sequence goes on along the minus strand of JAOPXG010000020.1, from coordinate 6,073 downwards.
GTGGACGCACTGGGCAAGCTCTCGGAGGCACTGGAGGCGGTCGAGGTGGCGCGCGGCCACCTCTACGCGTTCCACCGGCTCTCCGGCACCGCCGACCTGACCGCCGGCGAGGCCGTCGAGATGCTCCGCGAGGCGGGTCACGACGGCCTCGCCGACCGGATCGAGCGGGAGCTGATCGGGCGCAACGTGCTGCCCGGACGCTGGACCTTCCAGATCGTCGAGGAGTACGACGACGGCTACTACTCGACGTTCAAGGAGCTCGAGCGAGCGGCCCGCGACGAGCTCGCCTCGGGGCGGCGGCACCTCTACGAGGCGCGGATGAAGGAGGACCGGCGCACCCACGGGGCGCCGGGCCACGAGGCGACACCCGCCGACCTTCCCGCCGAGCACTGAGTACGTTGAGCGCATGGCGAGCGACATCCCGACCCACACACTCAACGACGGCCACACCCTCCCCGCGATCGGGTTCGGCACCTACCCGCTGACGGGCGAGGACGGCATCGAGGCGGTCCGCAGCGCGATCGAGAACGGCTACCGGCTCCTCGACACGGCGGTGAACTACGAGAACGAGCGTGAGGTCGGCGAGGCGATCCGGCGCTCCGGCGTGCCGCGCGACCAGCTCCAGGTCGCCAGCAAGATCCCGGGTCGCGACCACGGCTATGACGACGCGATCGCCAGCGTGCACGGCTCGCTCGAGCGGCTCGGCCTCGACTACCTCGACCTGCACCTCATCCACTGGCCCAACCCGCGGATCGGCAAGTACGTCGAGGCCTGGCGCGCCCTGGTCGACCTGCGCGAGCAGGGGTTGGTGCGGTCGATCGGCGTCTCCAACTTCACCCCCGAGCACCTCGAGCGGATCATCGACGAGACCGGCGTGACGCCGGCGGTCAACCAGGTCGAGCTGCACCCCTACTTCCCGCAGTCGGTGATGCGCGACGTGGACACGAAGTACGGCATCCAGACCCAGTCGTGGAGCCCGCTCGGCAAGCGCCAGGCGCCGTTCTCCGAGCCGCCGGTCGCGGAGGCCGCCGAGAAGCACGGCGTGACGCCCGGCCAGGTGATCCTGCGCTGGCAGGTGCAGCTCGGCTCGATCCCGATCCCCAAGTCGGCGACCCCCGAGCGGCAGCGGCAGAACCTCGACGTCTTCGGCTTCGAGCTCAGCGACGACGAGGTCGCCGCGATCACCGCCCTCGGGCGCCCGACGGGGCGGCTCTTCGGCGGAGACCCGGACACGCACGAGGAGATGTGAGCGAGCCGGCCACGCCGTACCTCCGGGTCGACGTCGCGCGGCTGCACCGCACCATCACCGGTACGGCGGCGCGCGCGGCCGGCGCCGGGGTCTCGCTGCGCCCGCACGTGAAGACCCACAAGTGCGTCGAGATCGCCCGCCTGCAGGTCGACGCGGGCGCGATCGGCATCAGCGTCGCGACCGTGGGCGAGGCCGAGGTCTTCGCGCAGCACGGGTTCGACGACGTCTTCGTCGCCTACCCGCTCTGGCTCACCGACGAGGCCGCTGCCCGGCTGCGGGAGGTCGCCCAGCACGCCCGCCTCGCCATCGGCATCGACTCCACCGAGGCGGCGGCCCGGGCCGCCTCGCTCCTCGAGGGCTCGGGGGTCGAGGCTCTCGTCGAGGTCGACTGCGGCCACCACCGCTCCGGGGTGCGGCCGTCCGACGCGGGAGCGCTCGCGGTCGCGGCCGAGGAGGCCGGGCTTCCGGTGCGCGGGGTGTTCACGTTCCCGGGTCACAGCTACGCACCCGACGCCCTCGTCAGCTCCGCAGAGGACGAGTCGCGGGCGCTGACCGCGGCCGTCGCCTCGCTGCGCGAGAGCGGGCTGGAGCCGGACGTCGTGAGCGGCGGCTCGACGCCCAGCCTCGCGCACAGCGACACCGCGCTCCTGACCGAGCTGCGGCCCGGTGTCTACGTCTTCGGCGACGCCCAGCAGTGGGAGCTCGGCACCACGGCGCCCTCCGACATCGCGCTGACCTGCCGGGCCACGGTCGTCAGCCACGCCGACGGGCGGCTGGTGGTCGACTCCGGCAGCAAGGCGCTGGGCGCCGACCGGGCGCCGTACGCCACCGGCTGGGGCCGGCTGCTCGAGCACCCGGACGCCCGGATCGTGCTGCTCTCGGAGCACCACGCGGTCGTCGACCTGGGCGGCGCTCCCCTGCCGCCGATCGGGAGCCGCGTGGACGTCGTCCCCAACCACGTCTGCAACGCCGTCAACCTGACCGACACCCTGTGGGCGGACGACGGCGACGCGCTGGTCCCCTGGTCGGTGTCCGCGCGCGGACGCAACGCCTGAGTCACTACGATCGCGTCCATGCTGACCCGCTCCCGCGCCGCGCTCGCCGGCCTGGCCGTCATCGCCTCGTTCGCTCTCGCCGGCTGTGGAGGCGACTCGGACTCCGACGTCGCCACGGACACCCCCAGCGCCAGCCCGACGGGGCCTGCGTGCGACTACCCGGCCGACGACCGGGGTCCCGCCAAGGAGGTGAACCCGCCGCCGGACCACGCGGCGGTCTCGGGCGAGGTGGGCGCGACCATGAAGACGAGCGCGGGCGACATCGGGCTCACCCTCGACGCCGACGCGGCCCCGTGCACCGTCAACTCGTTCGTGTCGCTGGCCGAGCAGGGCTACTTCGACGACACCACGTGCCACCGGCTCACGACCACCGATGCCGGGATCTTCGTGCTCCAGTGCGGCGACCCGACCGGGACCGGCGGCGGGGGCCCCGGCTACTCGTTCGACGACGAGCTCACCGGGAAGGAGACCTATCCCGCCGGCACCCTCGCGATGGCGAACGCCGGGCCGAACACGAACGGCTCGCAGTTCTTCATCGTGTACGCCGACACCCCGCTGCCGCCGAGCTACACCGTCTTCGGCACGATCGACGACGCCGGCCTGCAGGTCGTGCGCGACGTCGCCGCCCAGGGCACGGCAGACGGTGGTCCCGACGGCCCACCGAAGACCCCGGTCGACATCGAGTCCGTCACGGTCGACTGACCCCCAGAAGCGGGCTCAGAGCGGGTAGGTCACCCCGGTCAGCTCCTCGGAGGCGGCCCAGAGCCGCTTCGCCAGGTCGGGGTCGCTGGCCTCGCGGCTGCGACCGACCCCGGTCGGCCAGCCGCGCATCTCCAGGAAGCCGTCGGGCCCGATGAACGAGTTGCCCGGCAGGTCCATGGTCGCTGCGTACAACGTCGTCAGCGCGCCCTTCTGCACCGGCATGCCGGCGATCTTGTGGCCCCAGCTGCCGACCCAGGTCTTGAACGCGTTGCCGGTGTTGGCGGTGATCGCCGTCGCCGTCGAGCCCGGGTGCGAGCCGACGGCCCGCAGCGTCGAACCGGACGCCGTCAGCCGGCGCTGCAGCTCCGCGACGAAGAGCAGGTTGGCGAGCTTGGAGGTGGCGTAGGCCGCGAACGGCTTGTACTCACGCCGCTGCCAGGTCAGGTCGCTGAGGTCGAGGTCGGCGCGGAGGTGGGCGTCGGACGAGATGACCACGACCCGGTCCCTGAGCTGCGGCAGCATCAGGTTGGCCAGCACGAAGTGACCGAGGTGGTTGGTGGCGAGGTGGGTCTCGAAGCCGTCGGCGGTGATGGCGTGCGGCACGGCCAGCACGCCGGCGTTGTTGATCAGGACGTCGACCGGGCCGATGCCGGCGGCGAACTCCCGCACCGAGGAGAGGTCGGCGACGTCGAGCCGGCGTACCTCCACCGTGCCGCGCATGCCGGCCGCGGCCTGCTCGCCCTTGGCGGGGTTGCGCACCGCGAGCACGACCTCCGCGCCGGCGGCCGCCAGCACCCGCGCGGTCTCCCTGCCGAGCCCTCCGCTGGCGCCGGTGACGACGAAGCGGCGGCCGTCCTGGCGTGGCACGGAGTCCCAGTGGGCTCGCTTGCGTGGCACGGCCTAGACCTCGACGTACTCGATGGGGACCCCGAGCTGGACCGTGCGACCGACCGTGCAGAGCCGGTCGCGGGACTGGGCGATCGAGCGCGACAGCACCTCGCGGGCCCGGTCGCCGTCCTCACCGTCCGGGAAGCGCACGTCGAAGGTGATCTGCAGGTTCACCAGGTGGTTGCCGTGCTCGTCGCGGACCTTGTCGCCCGAGGCGGTCACGTCGAACGTCGTCGCCGCGGCGCGCTTGCCGGTGATCAGGTCGACGTCGATCGCGCTGCAGCCGGCCAGGGCCGCGAGCAGCAGCTCGACAGGCGTGAAGTCCGGGTCACCGCCCGACCCGACGGACACCACGCCCCCGCGCCGGTTGGTGGCCTTGAACCGGCCCTCCCCCATCTTCGTGAGCTCGATGCTGCGGTGCTGATCGGGTGTGGGATCGGGTGTGGGCTCGGTCATGAGGCACAGACTGCCAGAAGGGCGACACGCCCGGGATCGGGACCGGACTTGTGTCTCGCGCCCGCATTGGGGACGGTGGAGGGGACCAGCCAAGCTATCGGAAGGCGAGCATGCTCACCCTCACCGAGAACGCCAGCGCCATCGTCAACGAGATCACCTCCCAGCCCGGCCTCGCCGAGACCGCGGGACTACGGATCACCTCCGACGCCTCTCCGGAGCCCGCCTTCGAGGTCTCCGCGGCCCAGCAGGCCGAGCCCGGCGACCACGTCGTCGAACAGGGCGGAGCGACCGTCTACCTCGACGAGTCCGCAGCCCAGCTGCTCGACGACAAGGTCCTCGACGCAGCCGTCGACCCGGCCGGGAAGGTCGAGTTCGCGCTCGCCCTCCAGGGCTGATCTCCCTGCTCGCAGCGGACCCCGGACCTCACGGTCCGGGGTCCGCTGCCGTTCTCGCGACTGGCAGGATCGGAGCATGACGACCTCCCGCGAGATCCACCTCGTCTCCCGTCCCTCCGGCTCGCCGACTCCCGACGACTTCAAGGCCGTCGACACCGAGCTGAGCGATCCTGGCCCGGGCGAGGTGCTGGTCCGCAACACCTTCATCTCGGTCGATCCCTACATGCGGGGCCGGATGAACGACGTGAAGTCGTACGTGCCGCCGTTCGCCCTCGACGCCGCGATGGACGGCGGCGCCGTCGGCGAGGTCGTCGCCTCGGGCTCGGACCGCTTCGCGGTCGGCGACACCGTCCTCCACCAGGCCGGGTGGCGCACGCACGCCCTGCTGTCCGAGCGCGAGGTTCGCACGGTCGACACGTCCGTGCTCCCGGCCTCGACGTACCTCGGCGCGCTCGGCATGCCCGGCATGACGGCGTACGTCGGCCTCACCCGGACCGCCGAGATGAAGGAGGGCGACACCGTCTTCATCTCCGGCGCCGCCGGTGCGGTCGGCTCCGTCGCCGGCCAGATCGCCCGGCAGCTCGGCGCCGGCAAGGTCATTGGCTCCGCGGGCTCGGCCGAGAAGTGCGCGTGGCTCGTCGACGAGCTGGGCTTCGACGTCGCGCTCAACTACAAGGACGCGCCGATCGGCAAGCAGCTGCGCGAGCACGGTCCGGTCGACGTCTACTTCGACAACGTCGGCGGCGACCACCTCGAGGCGGCGATCTTCGCGATGGCCGACTTCGGGCGGATCGCGGCCTGCGGGATGATCGCCGACTACAACGCCACCTCCCCCGCTCCCGGCCCGCGCAACCTGATGATGGTGATCAGCAAGCGCCTCACCCTGCGCGGCTTCATCGTCACCGACCACCGCGACGTCGCCGGCGAGTTCTACCGCCGCGCCGGTGCCTGGGTGGCCGACGGGTCGCTCACCTGGCGGGAGACCGTCGTCGACGGGATCGACAACGCCGTCGACGCGTTCCTCGGCCTGTCCCGGGGTGACAACACCGGGAAGATGCTGGTGCGCGTCTGAGTCGCCCTCGGTGGTCGAGGAAGGCGCGTAGCGCCTGTCTCGAAACCACCCACTGTTGATCGAGCAGGTCGCCCTGCGACCGTGTCGAGATCCCCGCAGCCCGACCGCCCTCCCCCCACCCCGGTGGTTGAGGAAGGCGAGCAGCGCCTGTCTCGAAACCACCCACCGTTGATCGAGCAGGTCGCCCTGCGACCGTGTCGAGATCCCCGCAGCCCGAACGCCCTCCCCTTCTCGCCCTGCGGGCTGCCTCGGGTGA
>JAOPXG010000394.1 GCA_025965275.1 Nocardioides sp. | reverse complement strand
CGCTCAGTCGCCGGGCCACTCGCCCGTCCAGCGCTGGAAGAGGCGAGCACCGCCGCGGTTGATGATCGCTCGGACGACGGAGAAGATCGCTCCCTGGATCATGGCGGCGACCAGGATCTGGCGCAGCCGGTACTCCGACTCGAGGGGCTTGGGCGGATCGTCCTGGTCGCCGGGCGCGAGGTGCTTCCACGCCAGCTGGAAGATCTGGCCGGCGACGATGCCGCCCACGATGCTCCCGACCAGGCCCCAGGGACGGTAGAGGACCTTGGCCGACTTGCTGCTCTGCTGTTCCGGTCTCATCGGAGCTCCTTCGTTGGTGGGTGGTGAACGGTCACTGGTCCTGGCCCCGGGAGGAGCGGAGCCGACGCCCGCGCTCGACGTCCTCTCGCTCCTTCTCCTCGGCCTTGTCGGTCTTGCGTGTGTCGCGCGGCGGGAGCTGGAGGGTCTCCTCGGCCGCGATGCCGGCCTGGAGCTGGCGCCCGCGCTCCAGCTCGGCGTCGAGCTCGGCGCCGAACAGCAGGGCCAGGTTGGTGATCCAGAGCCAGAGCAGGAAGACGATGACGCCGGCCAGGGAGCCGTAGGTTTTGTTGTAGCTGGCGAACATCGCGACGTAGAGCCCGAAGGCCGCAGACGCGACCAGCCAGACGATGATCGCGACAAAGGCCCCGATGCTCATCCAGCGGAACTTCGGCTGCTGCACGTTGGGTGTCGCGTAGTAGAGCAGCGCCACGATCAGGACGACGATCGCCAGCAGCACGGGCCACTTGGCGATGTTCCAGACCAGGACGACGGTCGAGCCGAGTCCGATGGCGTCGCCCACGGCCTGGGCGGCCGGACCGGTGAGGACCAGCGCCAGGGCCACGACCGCGGTCAGCGCGACCGTGATCAGGGTGACCAGCAGCATGGTGGGTCGCAGCTTCCAGATCGGCCGACCTTCCCCGACCTCGTAGATGCGGTTCATGCCGCGGCCGAAGGCTCCGACGTACCCCGAGGCCGACCAGAGCGCCGCCGCGAGCCCGATGATCAGGGCCCATCCGGCTCCCGGGGTGTTGCTGAGCTCGGTCAGCGTCGGCTCCAGGGTGTCGGCGGCCGACGAGGCTCCGACGTCTCGGAGGATCTGGAGCAGCGTCTCGACGGTCTGGGGGCCGTCGCTGACGAGGCCGACGATCGACAGGAGCGCGATCGCCGCTGGGAAGAGTGCGAGCACTGAGTAGTACGTCAGGGCGGCGGCCAGGTCGGTGCACTGGTCCTTCGAGAACTCGCGGAGCGTCTTCCGGGCGACGTAGAGCCAGGAGCGTTTCGTGAGGTCGCCGGGTGAGTCCGGCTTCTCCGGCGCGTTCGGGCCCGGTGGCGCCGCCGCGTTGGGGCGGCTCACCGCCGCCGCCGCCAGAGCGTCAGCGCGAGGACGACGACCACCGTGGCCGCGACGGCGCCGCCGATACCGAGAGTGGTGGGGGTGGGTCGCCCGTCCTCGTCCGTCGCCTGGTCGCGCACGGTGCGGATCCGGTCGACCGCCTGGTCCTTGGTCTGCTGGACGCTCTCCTTGACGCGAGTCTTCACGTCCAGGCGTGCGCTCAGTTCGTCGACGGTCGCGGCCAGCTCCTCGCGGGTGCGGGCGATGTCGGTCTCGATCTCCTCGATGCCCGGGTTGTCGCCGGTGGTCGTCATCGGTGGCTTCCCTTCTTCACGGCCTGGACGTCCTGCTTGACGCTCCCGACGGTCTCGGTCGGCACCGGCGGTGCGGCCTGGGCAACCTGCTTCTTGCCCATCAGGGCGGCAACCCCGGCCACGGCGGCCAGGACGACGCCGACGATCAGCGCCGCGAGCCAGGCGTCCAGCACGAGTGCCAGCGCGAGGATCGCGGTGGCGATGAAGACGCCGACGGCGTACAGCGCGACGATGCCCGCGGCGCCGAAGAGGCCGGCCCCGATGCCGGCCTTCTTGGCCTTGCCGGACACCTCGGCCTGGGCGAGCCTCAGCTCGCTGCGGACCAGGTCCGCCACCTCCTGGGAGAGGCGCGAGACCAGCTCGCCGGTCGAGGCGTCAGCGGGGGACGACTCGGTGCGGTGGCTGCTGCTCATGCCGCGTCTCCCTCGCCGTTCGAACCCGCACCGCCCGAGCCGGGTGCCTTGTCCTTGACGAGCTGTTGCGCCTGTCCCGCCTTCTGCTGGACGCGCGGGTCGCGCCACAACTGCTGGGCCTTGCCGGCGATCTGCTCGTAGCGTTCGCGACCGGCCTTGGCTCCGAGTACGTACCCGGCTCCGAATCCCGCCAGGACTGTCAGCTTGCCTGCCATGGTGTGCCCTCCCGAGCTCTCGTGTCGTTGCCCACGCCAGACCGCCCTCGACAGCCTTACGACGTAAGCCTTGTCGCCTTGGTGCCCCGACTGCTGGCGGTTCATGCGTCCTCCGTCGGAGTTCGTGCCGAGGCCCGCGCCGTACGATCGGCTCATGTCCGACGAGCCCCGAGCGGGCAGCACCCCGGCGCACGTGGACGGCGACGCCGCGATCATCCGGGGCGAGGAGCCACCGTCGGCTCGCGTGCCGCTCAGTCGGGAGCGCGTCGTCGATGCAGCCGTCGTGTTCATCGACGAGCACGGCCTGCCCGGCCTCTCCATGCGTCGCCTCGGCGCCATCCTCGGCGTCGAGGCCATGTCGCTGTACCGGTACGTGCCCGGCCGTGAACAGCTCCTCGACGCGGTCGTCGAGCGGATCGTCGACGAGATGGCCGCCGACCCGGACGTGATCGATCGCCCCGAGCACGGGTGGCAGGACTTCCTGCAGCGCCTCGCGCACGGCATCCGCCGGGTCGCCCTGCGGCACCCGAACGCGTTCCCGCTCGTCGCTTCCCGACCGGCCGAGGCTCCGTGGCTGCGGCCACCCCTGCGAAGCCTGCGGTGGGTCGAGGCGTTCCTCGTCGGCCTCGGCGACGAGGGCTTCGGCGACGATGCGGTGGCGGAGGCCTACCGCGCCTTCACCAGCTTCCTGCTCGGCCACCTGCTCCTCGAGGTGGCCTCCCTCGGTGCCGACCTCGGCCCGTTGGACGTCGTCGAGGAGGACGTCGACAGCTCGCTGGCCCCCTATCCCGCAGTACGCCGGCTGAAGCCCGCGCTGCGGCAGGACCACTCCGCGATGGAGTTCGAGGAGTCTCTGGAGAATCTCCTCCAGAGGATGGCGCTGATCAAGGACGAGCGCTGACGCCGTGCTCTGCCACCACTTCGAGGCCAGCCGCTGCCGGTCGTGCAGCGAGCTCGGCGTGCCGTACGACGTGCAGCTGGCGGGCAAGCAGCGCGGTGTCGAGGAGCTGCTCGCCGCTCACCCCGGGGTCGCCTGGCTGCCGCCGGTCGCCAGCCCGCAGCTGGGCTTCAGGAACAAGGCCAAGATGGTCGTCACCGGGACGGTGGAGGAGCCGACGCTGGGCATCCTCAACCCCGCGGGCGGTGGCGTCGACCTGCGCGACTGCCCGCTGCACACACCCGGGATCCAGGCCGCGCTGCCGGTGCTGGCCGGCTTCGTGACGAGGGCGGGGCTCACGCCGTACGACGTGCCCGGGCGGCGCGGCGAGCTGAAGCACCTCCTGGTGACCGAGTCGCCGGACGGCGAGCTGATGGTGCGCTTCGTGCTGCGCTCGCAGGAGCCGGTGACGCGGATCCGCAAGCACCTGCCGGCGCTGCTGGCCGAGCTGCCGCAGGTCGTCGTGGCGTCGGTCAACCTCCAGCCCGAGCACAAGGCGGTCCTCGAGGGGGAGCGGGAGCTCCTGCTCACCGAGCAGGAGACGCTGCGGATGCGGGTCAACGGGATCGACCTGCACCTGCGCCCGCAGAGCTTCTTCCAGACCCACACCGCGATGGCGGCCGAGCTCTACCGGCTCGGCCGCGCGTGGGTCGGCGAGGTCGGGCCGGCATCGGTGTGGGACCTCTACTGCGGGGTCGGCGGCTTCGCGCTGCACCTGGTCTCGGCCGGCACGGCCACCGAGGTCGTGGGCATCGAGATCAGCCGCGAGGCGATCGCGAGCGCCGAGCAGAGCCGCGACGAGGCGGGGCTGGCCGGGGTGCGGTTCGTGGCGGGCGACGCCACGGCGTACGCCCTCGGCAGCGACGCGGTGCCCGACCTGGTCGTCGTGAACCCGCCACGCCGCGGCATCGGCCCCGAGCTCAGCGGCTGGCTCGAGGGCAGCGGCGTCGGCCACGTCCTCTACTCGAGCTGCAACGCCCAGACGCTCGCGCGCGACCTGGCCGCGATGCCGTCGCTGCGGCCGGTGCGCGGGCGGCTGCTCGACATGTTCCCGAACACCACCCACTACGAGGTGCTGACCCTGCTGGAGCGGTCGTGAGCGACCCGAGGTCGCTCCTCGATCAGGAGCGCCGTCGTACGACGGACCGGCTCGCCGCCCTGCGCGACGAGCACCGCGGCTTCGTCGACGCGTCCCGCGACACGAACGCCGACGACGAGCACGACCCGGAGGGCGCGACGATCGCGTTCGAGCGCGAGCAGGTCGGCGCGCTGGTGCGGCAGGCCGAGGAGCACCTCCGCGAGGTCGACGCCGCCCTGGCGCGGGTGGACGACGGGACGTACGGCGTGTGCACCGTCTGCGGTCGGCCGATCCCGGCGGAGCGGCTCGAGGTGCGCCCGACCGCCCTCACCTGCGTCGCGCACTGAAACCACTGGCGCTCGTCTGCGGGGCGGAGGACGCTCGGAGGATGAGCTTCAGCCTGGGGAGGGCGTTCAAGCCGGAGAGCATCGACGACGACGCCGTCGCGCAGATGGTGGCGATCCTCGACCAGCAGGACGCGATGCCGTCCGTCGAGCGGCTGCGGGTCTGGGCGCTCGGCCACGCCGGGCCGCGGCCGGGCGAGAGCGTGATCGACCTCGGCAGCGGCACCGGCACGATGACCCGGCGACTGGCGGCCGCGGTCGGTCCCGAAGGTCGCGCGCTCGGCGTCGAGCCGAACGGGATGCTGCGCGGCGTCGCCGAGGAGCGTGCGGCGGCCGCGGGGGTCGATGCGGTCTTCTGCCAGGGCCTGGCCACCGAGATCCCGCTGCCGGACGCGAGCGTCGACCTGGTGTGGTGCGAGCGGGTGCTCCAGCACGTGCCCGACGCGCAGGCCGCGATCCGGGAGATGGCCCGGGTGCTCCGGTCCGGTGGCCGGGCGCTGTTGCTCGACTCCGACCACGGGTCCCGGGTCGACTCCGACATCGATCCCGAGGTCGCGCACGCGATCACGGTCGCCTTCATGGCCCAGCTCGCGAACGCCGCTGCCGCCCGCCACATCCCGCGCCAGGCCGCAGCGGCCGGGCTGGTCGTCGATCCCGACATCGGGTCGTCGGCCGTGGTCTTCCCGCAGGACCTGCTCGTCGACTCCCCGATGCTGAGGATGGCCGCCGAGCAGGCGGTCGCCGACGGCACGATCACCCGCGATCAGGCCGACGAGGCGATCCGCGGGCAGTCCGAGGCCGCCCGGCAGGGCTGGGCGTTCTCGACGGTGACGGTGTTCGGCTTCGTCTGCCGCAAGCCCTGACCGCTCGACCGGGCACAATGAGGGCATGCACAAGCCCCTGGTCCTCCCCGCTCTCGCCGTCGTCGCCGCGCTGGCCCTCACCGCCGCGCCCGCGGTCGCGGCGCCACCGACCGAGCGGACGATCCAGGACGCCGCGGAGCCCGGCAAGGCCTACGACATCCTCACGGTGACGATGAAGTCCGCGGTGAGTGCCGGGCGCAAGGCCCAGGTCACCGTCGAGCACGGCCGCCGGGTGCGGGTCGGCGACGGCATCGACCTGTGGATCGACACCGACGACGACCGCCAGCCCGACCTCTACCTCACCGGCTACGCCTTCTCCGAGTACGCCGTCTACAAGGCGCGCGGCTGGGAGGGACACGGCCGGGACATCAGCGACCGCGGCTGCGCGACCCTGAGGATGCGCGGCACCAAGTCGATCGTGCGGGTCGACCCGAGCTGCCTGGCGCCATCGACCCGGTTCGCGATTTCGGTGCGGTCCTTCGTCCAGGACCGCCCGGCCGCGAGCGCCGACAACGTCCCGGGCCGGGAGCGGTTGAGCAAGAAGGTGCTGTCCTACCAGCCCCAGAACTCCGACCAGCGCTAGGGCTGTGGTGACGACCGACCCGGTGGCCCCGGTCTCCGGTGCCCGGTTCCACCGAGTCGGCCGCGTCTCAACTCAGTCGATCTTCATCAACGAGCCGGGTCCGAAGACCGGGCCGACGACGTAGGGATCGTCGTCGGCGACGTCGACGCCGCCCGGGAGGGTGAGCTGGTCGGGGACCAACTCCGTGATCCGTACGTCGCCATGGTGGTGACCGTGCCGACTGTGGTGGTGGCAATTGCTCACCAGGAACAAGCCGCCGATCTCCGCGCCGGGCACCGGGGTCTCGCTCTCGACGGCGAGCCACGTCAGCTTCGACAACGTCACCGCGTAGATGCCGCGCTCGTCGGCGCCGAGGTCGACGATCGAGGTGAGCCCGTCGGCGTAGCGCGAGCAGGCGCCCCACGGGTGCTCGGGGTCGCAGGTGGCCCCGGTCGTGCCGGGCTTGATCCGCCAGATCTCCGAGGTGCCCGCCGTGGCCGGGTATCCGCGCAGCTCACCGAGGTACCAGTAGCCGTCCTTGCCCACGGTGACCGAGGTCGCGACCGCCTCGGCCGGGACGTCCGTGCCCGCATCGGGCAGCCCGGCGGGTGTCTCGACCACCCGCGGCTTGATCCGGGCGACGGTCTCGATGTGACCGTTCTTCCACACATGCAGCAGGTCGTTGCCGGCCGCGTCCGAGACGAGCACGCTGCCGTCGCGCAACGCGACCACACCGAACGGGTTGCTGTCCTCGGGCAGGTTCTCGAGGTCGTACGGGTCCGGGTCGGTCGCCTGGTACGCCGCGATGTCGGCGACCAGCACCGGAGCGGCGTACCCCCACCGCCACTTGAACAGCTTGGCCCCGTTGGCGTCGGGCGGGGTGCCGGGCTCGGCGCCGCCGGTCAGCAGCCAGACCGTGCCGTCCGGACCGGCCGAGATCGCCGGGGCGAAGGTGCTCTCCACCTGGCCGAGCTCGATGATCGTCGCAGGGCCGTGGTGGTGCTCGACCACCAGGCTGAAGGTGCCGTCGGTCTCGGTGACCAGGGTCGTGCCGTGACCGAGTGCGTCGACGCCGCGAGGACCGTCGAGGCCCGTGTACACGGTCTCGAGCTCGCCCAGGTCGTGACCGCCGTGGCCGTGGCCGTGGTCGGCGACCGCCGGCGTCGCGCCCGCGACCGCCAGCGCCAGCGCCGCGCCTGCGGCCGTCATCAGGTACGTCCGTCTCTTCGTCATCCGTTCCTCCGAGGGTGTGGGAATGCCGTATGTCAGCCCTACCCCGGGAGCGACGACACGGGGAATCCCTCAGATCGGGTACTTCGGCCGCATGTCAGACTCGCGCCATGGAGCAGCGAACCCTGGGGAGGACCGGCCGCCAGGTCTCGGTCGTCGGTCTCGGCACCTGGCAGCTCGGTGCCGACTGGGGTGACGTGTCGGAGGCCGACGCGCTCGCGGTGCTCGAGGCGTCGGTCGAGGCCGGCGTCACGGTGTTCGACACCGCCGACGTCTACGGCGACGGCCGCAGCGAGCAGGTGATCGGCACCTTCCTGAAGAGCCACGACGGCATCACCGTGGCCACCAAGATGGGCCGCCGGGTCGACCAGGTCCCCGACAACTACGTGCTCGACAACTTCCGCGCGTGGACCGACCGGTCCCGGCGCAACCTCGGCGTCGACACGCTCGACCTGGTGCAGCTGCACTGCCCGCCGAGCGCGGTCATCGACGCGGACGCGACGTACGACGCCCTCGACACGCTGGTCGCCGACGGCGCGATCGCGGCGTACGGCGTGAGCGTGGAGACCGCCGACCAGGCCCTCGCGGCGATCGCACGGCCGCACGTCGCGTCGGTGCAGATCATCCTCAACGCGTTCCGGCTCAAGCCGCTCGATGCCGTGCTGCCGGCCGCCCGGGAGGCCGGCGTCGGGATCATCGCGAGGGTGCCGCTCGCCTCAGGGCTGCTGTCGGGCAAGTACGACGCGAGCACGACGTTCGCCCCCGACGACCACCGGACGTACAACCGCGACGGCAGCGCCTTCGACGTGGGCGAGACGTTCTCCGGCGTGGACTACGAGACCGGCGTGCGGTCGGCGCAGGAGTTCACCGCGCTGGTCTCGGATCTCGACGTCACGCCCGCCCAGGCCGCGATCGCCTGGATCGTGCAGCAGCTGGGCGTCTCGACGGTGATCCCGGGTGCGCGCAACGCCGAGCAGGCCCGGGCGAACGCCGCGGCCGGTGAGGTCGGGGCGTTGCCGGACGCGGTGCTCGAGGGAGTCACGCGGATCTACGACACGTACTTCCGGGACGCGATCCACGGCCGCTGGTAGGGCTCAGCCCAACCGCCTGCCTACCTCAGAGACGACCCAGCATCTTCGCCTTGGCGGTCTCGAACTCCTCGTCGGTGATCACGCCGGTCTGGTGCAGGCGACCCAGGCGCTCGAGCTCCTCGAGCGTCTCCAGCGGCCCGGCCATCTCGGGGGTCGGCAGGTCCTCCTCGGGCGGCGCCGCGGCGACCGCCGCACGGAGCGCCTCGACGAGGCGGAGGAGCTCCTTCTTCGGGACCCGGGAGAAGACCAGCTCCTCGTCGGGCGTGGTGACGGTGAGGAAGCCGGTGAGCAGGCCGGTCTGCTCGCGCAGGGCGACGATCCGGCCCAGCGGCACGGTGCGGAACGCCTCGGTGTCGCCCTCGAGCCGGACGACGAAGCTGTCGGAGGTCAGCTCCAGCCGGGTCGGGCGACCCCCGATCGAGCCGGTCGCCGTACGCAGCGGAGGGTCGGGGGCCATGTCACGAGCCTAGCCCCGTCCTGGGCCGTGGCTCAGCCGCAGTTGTCGCAGACCCCGGTGGGCGGGATCGCCATGAAGCAGGTCGGGCAGACCGTGGGCGGGGCCTCCTCGCGGGCGCGCTTGCGCTCCCGGGTGATCCGCTGCGCGAGCTTGGGGGAGAGCGCGGCGTTGCCGCCGTCCTCGGGCATCTTCGCTCCGGCCCAGCGGTAGCACTCCATCCGCGCCGCGGCGGCGTGCTTCTCGCGCTCGTTGGGGTCGGAGATCGCGGGCTCGCCGGCCAGGCGGAGCACCTCGTCGTAGTCGTCGCCGACGGTGCCCTGCACCCGATGCACGACCAGGGAGGTCAGGGCCGGCTCGCCCTTCACCGCGTTGACCGCGGCGACCTGGTTGAGGACCCGGCCGATCCAGTAGTGCGCGTTGGTGCTCGTGTAGATCCCGCTGGCCTTCTGCACGCCATTTGCGAGGTCGGTGTGGTCGATCAGCATGTGGTAGGTCCCGGCGACGCCCGCGAGGATCTGCCGGGCCTCCTCGGCCCAGGCGTCCTCGGCCTCGCCGGCGGTGATCGCCGTGGGCTCGACGGGGAGCTCGACGGCGACCTCGTCGGCCGGCGTCGCGCCGTCGACCTCGTCGAACTCATCGAACGCGACGACAGCCGGCTCGTTCTCGGCTCCGGTGGCCACCTCGGTGTCCGTCGTGCGCCAGTAGGTCATCCGCCCGACAGCCATCAGCTTCCCATCCCGGTCCGGACTCCGGCCGCACGTGGTCGTGCGGCACCTCGCCCGTGGTCCTGTTTCGAGAATAGTCCGGTCACACCCGGCCCGACGATTCCTGACGAGATCGGACTACGCTGGCACCGATGAGTGACGAGGACTACTGCGAGTTGTGTGACCTGCCCAAGTCCACGTGCATCCACGGGCGGCCCCCGCCGCCGCCCCCGACGCCGCAGGCCCGGGTCGCGCCGGTGAAGCGGACGACCACGCGCAAGACCACCACGGCGGGGCCGGCCCGGGCCGTCGTCCGTCGCTGGACGCCGGTCGACGTCTTCCGGCCGGAGATCGTCGCGGTGCTCCAGGAGGCCGGCGGCGAGCTCGACGCGGACGACCTCTTCCTCGCGCTCGAGGCGCGGATGGAGGAGAGGCTGACCGACGCCGACCGCGAGACGACGCCCGAGGGGGAGCTGCGCTGGCGCTTCGCCGCGCGCCGGGCCCGCCAGGCACTGGTCGCCGACGGCGCCATGTCCCGGGGTCGCCCGGGCGTGTGGGCGCTCACCGACGGGGGCTGACGTGGACGAGCTGAACGTCCTCGGCGGCCCGCTGGAGCCCTGCGGCACCGACCCGATGACCGGCTTCCGCCGGGACGGGAACTGCTCGTGCGGTCCCGAGGACGTCGGCCTGCACGCGGTCTGCGCGGTGATGACCGAGGAGTTCCTCGAGCACCAGCGCTCGGTCGGCAACGACCTGTCCACGCCCCGCCCGGAGTGGCGCTTCGCCGGGCTGCACCCCGGCGACCGGTGGTGCGTGGTCGCCGCCCGGTGGCTCCAGGCGTACGACGCCGGCGCGGCCGCCCCCGTCGTGCTCGCCGCCACCAACGAACGGGCCCTGGAGCTGGTCCCGATCGAGCGGCTGGTCGAGCACTCGGTCGACGTCCCGGGCGACGCCAGCTCGCTGATCTGAGCCAGGCCCAGATCGAGATCGAGCTCCGGTTGCTCGACTTCCGCTGAATGCGCCCACGCGGCGGGTCGGAGGCCCTAACCTCGATGCGGCCCAATACTTCCGCGTGAGGACGACTGTTATGACCGAGAGCACCGAGCCCGTTCCGCCGACCCAGCCTGCCGAGGCGGTTCCGCCGCCGTACGGTGCCGCTCCCACGGAGATGGTGGCCCCCGCTGCTGCCGCGGCTGCTCCCTACGGCTACCAGGCCGGCGCGGCGCCGATCGGCAAGATCCGCAGCACCGGCACCTGCATCCTGCTCACCATCGTCACGCTCGGCTTCTACACCTGGTACTGGTACTACAAGACCCACGAGGAGATGAAGGCCCACAGCGGCCAGGGCGTCGGCGGCCCGATCGCGCTGCTGCTCGCGGCTCTCGTCGGCATCGTGATGCCGTTCCTCACCCCCAACGAGGTGGGCGGCCTCTACGAGCGTCGCGGCCAGAAGCGCCCGGTGAGCGCCTCGACCGGTCTCTGGTACCTGCTCCTCGGCTGGTTCTTCTTCGTCGGCGCGATCATGTGGTTCGTGAAGACGAACGGCGCGCTGAACGACTACTGGCGCTCGGTCGGCGCCACGGACTGACCTGTTCGCGACTGCTGCGGGGGCTCACCGCTCCCGCAGCAGCTCCAGCACGGTGTCGTCGTCCATGGTTGGTGACGACGATCACCGGGTACGGATCGGGAAACCTGCTCGGAGGTAACCCATGAGCCTGCGCATCGTCGCCGGAGCGGCGGCCCTGGCCGTCGCCGTCACCGGGGCCGTCGTCACCACCCCGACCGCGTCCGAGGGATCGCCGCCGGAGAGAGCCGGGGCACGGGGAGCGAAGTCGACCTGGACCGAGGCCGACAAGGCCGGGTTCGGGACCTCACGGAGCCGCCGCAGCAACGTCTGGTTCACGCTGCAGGGCGGCCGGGCCAGCGAGGTGTTCTACCCCGACCTGTCGACGCCGAGCGTGCGCAGCCTCGAGTTCGTGGTGACCGACGGCAGGACCTTCACCGACCGGGCGTCCGACATGGTCACGCACACCCACCGCGCGGCGCGCAGCCTGGAGTTCACCCAGGTCAACGTCGACAAGGACGAGCGCTACCAGGTGGTCGCCGACTACGTGACCGACCCGCGCAGCGACAGCCTCGTCGTCCACCTGCGGCTGAAGCCGGAGGACCGGGCGAAGTACCAGCTCTACGTGCTGTACGACCCGGCCCTCGACAACGGCGGCATGGATGACCGCGGGCGGACCAGCAGGCACGGGCTGATCGCCGACGACGGCGCCGTCTCGACCGCACTGCTCGCGAGCACCGGCCTCGGAGCGCGGTCCAGCGGCCTGGCCGGCACCCGCTCGGACCCGTGGCGCGACCTCGAGCAGGACCAGCGGCTCGACCACCGGCGCCGGCAGGCCGGCCCGGGCAACGTCGTCCAGCTCGCCCGGGTCGCCGGCGTCACCGGCCGCGGCGGACCCGACGGCAAGCAGCAGGCCACCGTGGTGCTCGGGTTCGGCCGGTCTCCGGCGTCCGCGCTGAGCCAGGCGCGCGCCGCCCGGGCCGCTGGGTGGGACCACGTCGTCGGCCGCTTCAACCGCGGCTGGGCCACCTACCTCGACTCGGTCCGCCCCGTGCCGGCCAGCGCGCAGTCCTCCGCGACGAAGTACCACGCCTCGGTCCTGACGTTGGCCGCGGCCGAGGACAAGCTGCACCCCGGTGCGTTCGTCGCGTCCCCCTCGGCGCCCTGGGTCTGGGGCGACGAGGTCAAGGACCTGTCCTCACCCTCGGGCGCCTATCACCTGGTCTGGGCGCGCGACGCCTACCAGTTCGGGACGGCCCTGTGGGCCATGGGCGATCAGCCCGCCGCCCGCCGCATCGTCGACTGGCTCTTCCGGACCCAACAGATGCAGGACGGGTCCTTCCCGCAGAACTCCGACGTGTCCGGCACGCCCGTGTGGGGTGAGCTCCAGCTCGACGAGGTGGCGCTGCCGATCGTGCTGGCCCACCTCGTCGGCAAGGACGGCGAGCGGACCTGGCGCGGGGTCCGGAAGGCGGCCACCTTCCTGGCCGGGTTCCGCGACGACGAGACGGGCCGGCGCGCGCCGTACTCCCCGCAGGAGCGGTGGGAGAACCAGTCCGGCTACTCGCCCAACTCGATCGCAGCGGAGATCTCCGGGCTCGTCTGCGCCGCGGACCTCGCTCGTCACCACGGGCACCCGGCGCTCGCGAAGCGCTGGCTCGCCCTGGCCGACCGCTGGCAGGCGAAGGTGAAGGACTGGACGGTCACGACGAACGGGCCGCTCTCGGACTCGCCGTACTTCCTGCGGCTGACGAAGGACGGCCGGCCGAACCGGGGCACGACGTACGAGATGGGCGACGGCGGTCCGCGCTCGATCGACCAGCGCAAGGTCGTCGACCCGAGCTTCCTCGACCTGGTCCGCTACGGCATCCTCGCGCCCGACGACCCGGCGGTGGTCTCGACGCTCGACGTGGTCGACCGGCGGCTCGAGGTCACCACGCCCCGCGGGTCGTTCTGGCGGCGCTACAGCCGCGACGGGTACGGCGAGACGCGGAACGGCGGGCAGTGGGTGATCACCGAGCCGGGCGACCACCGGACCCTCGGCCGCGGCTGGCCGATCCTGACCGGCGAGCGTGGCGAGTACGCCGTGACCGCCGGTGCCGACGCGTCGTCCTACCTCCAGACGATGATCCGGGCCACGGACGGGGCCGGCCTGCTCGCCGAGCAGGTCTGGGACGGACGCCCGCCGACCGGCCGGGCTTGCTGCGAGGCGGGCACCGGCACCCGCTCGGCGACACCGCTGATCTGGTCGCAGGCACAGCTGGTCCGGCTGGCCTGGACGATCCAGCTCGGGCGTCCCGTCGACCAGCAGGCCGTGGTGGCGCGGCGCTACACGGGCTGATCGGTGAGGACGTCGATCTCGTCACCCAGGCGGGCACCACGCAGCAGCTGGAGGTCGTCACCGGACCAGAACTTGCCCGGGTCGTAGTAGTTGGTCGGGCGCTTGCCGTCGAGCAGGCCCATCGCGGCGTACGTCGCGGCAACCACCTCGGCGCAGTAGGTCAGCTCGGCCGGTGCGGCGTGCCGGACCCGGCCCTTAGCCCACCGCCCGATCAGCGCGGCCGTCGTGGGGAAGGGTGTGCCGTCGAGGCGGGCGATGGTCTGGAGGACGGCGTCCTCCATCGTCGGCGTGACGACGGTGTCGAGCTGGCGCAGCCAGGCGCGCTGCTCGTAGCGGCCGGTCCACTGCTCGACGGCGGCGCGCAGGTCGTGCAGCTGGACGCCGCGGTGGTGGCTGTTGGTCCACACGTCGACGAGCCCCTTGCCGAGCTCGGCGTGCCACATCAGCGGCGGCAGGTCGTCGAGGACGACGGCCATCCCGACGTGGTTGACGGGCGCGTTGGTCAGGACCCGGATAGCGTGGTCTGCGGTCGAGTTCCCGCGGAACAGCCACAGGTCGCCGGTGCGGGTCAGGTCGACCGCCTCGTCGAGTGTGAGCGTCATGGAAGGGAGTCCTCGTGAAGGTCTGGAAGTGGCTGGGGCTCGCGGGCGTGGCCGGAGTGGCCGCCACAGGAGCCATCATCGCGCGTGACCAGCGTCAGCGCGCGCAGCTCACGCCGGAAGAGGTCCGCGACCGGCTCCGGGACCGTCTCGACGGTGGTGCGGTCAGTCCGGACGACGGCAGCTCTGCACCAGGTGGACGACACCGATGACGACGCCGATCGCCGACCCGGCGATGCCGAGCCCGAGCACGAGGTGGGCGACCAGGCCCCAGCCGGACCAGTCGTCGGCGGTGTCGAACGGGGGCCACCGGTTCAGGAGGTAGAGGAAGAGCGCGTCGACGACGACGGTGCCCACGTACCCCGACCGTCGGCAGGCGCCGACGGTCGGCGGCGGGTGTCAGTCGTGGTGGTCATGGGGTGGTCATGGGGTCGGTGCCGCGACCGGGTGCTCGGCCGGGACGCGGCCCGGGTCGGCGCCACCGAGGTCGAGGCGGAACGGCGGGTACTGGTCGGTCATCAGCGCGGCGTACGCCGTGACCCGGAAGACCCAGCGGTTGAGGCCGATGACCAGCGGGAAGACATCGGCGAGGTAGTGGCCGGTGAACAGCAGCACCACGGCCGCCACGAGGACGAGGTAGCCGATCAGGCCGTTGCCGGCCCAGCCACCGGCGGCGTGGGCGCCACCGCTCAGGATCGCGACCACGACGAACTGCGGGATCGCGAGCAGCCACCACTTGACCAGGACCAGCCCGCGCGACAGGTGCTCGGGGTAGTCGACGTCGAGGTGGGCGGGGTAGTCGTCCTTCTCGGCGAGGGCGAACGGCGGGTAGCGGTCGGTGCCCAGCGCGCCGTACGTGTAGTAGCCCACCCGCCAGCTCCACCGGAGCACGCCGACGTTGAAGTCGAAGATGCCGCGCGGGTAGCGACCGGTGAACAGGATGGCGAAGAACGCGACCACGGTCAGGACCACGAACGCGATCCAGAGGAAGATCAGGATGATGAAGTGGGGGATCGCCAACAGCCACTTCACCAGCCACAACCAGCGGCTGAGGGGCTCCTCGAGCTCGGCGTCCAGGCGGACCGGATACGCAGCAGTGCTCATGTCACCACCGTCTCGCCGAAGGCCCGCCGGGCACAGGGCCAAGGGTCAACCCGGGCACGGACCTTCGCCCCGATCGTGTCGCCCGAGGTTGCATCTGGGCGCGGAGTCTGCACACGGTGGAGCGATGGTGACCCCCTCCCGGACCCTCCTCTCCGTGCTCGCCGCCGTGGTCGCGAGCGCGGTGGTCTCGTGCGGATCCGCGGCCGCTCCGTCGGCCGACGCGGGCGCCACGGCGGCTCCGAGGCCGCCGAAGCCGACCTTCACCGTCTCCTCGCCCACCGACACCAGCCGCCAGCTCCAGACGCTCCCGGCCTCTCCGGCGTCGGCCGGATCGACCGTCGACGTCGTCCTCCACCCCGCGCGGACCCATCAGGTCTGGTGGGGCACCGGCGCGGCCCTGACGGACGCGTCCGTCGAGCTGCTCGACGGCCGGCCCGGCTTCGTGCGCACGCTCTTCGACCCGAAGGCCGCCCGGGGCGCCCGACTGAACATGCTCCGC
>JAOPXG010000311.1 GCA_025965275.1 Nocardioides sp. | reverse complement strand
CGGGCGTTCGCCCTCCGCGAACGGTCGGCCTTTCCCGGCAGATGAAGTCCTAGGGTCGTCCCATGGGCGAGCTCATCGCATTTCCGGCACCTGACCGGACTCCCCCTCCCGAGGCGGAGCCGCTCTGGCGCGAGGCGGTGGGTCACGAGCTGCGCGAGGAGCGCCGTACGACGGGCCGCACGCTCGCCGACGTCGCCGGCGAGGCGGGCGTCTCCACGCAGTACCTCTCGGAGATCGAGCGCGGCCGCAAGGAGCCCAGCTCCGAGGTGCTCGGCGCCGTGGCCGGTGCGCTCGGGCTGCGGCTGGTCGACCTGACCTCCCGGGTCACCCGCTCGATCGGCCGGATCTCCGGGCCGGTCTGCCTGGCCGCTTAGTAGCCCGGGAAGACCTTCCGCAGGTCGTCCAGCGACACGTTGCCGGTGACCTGGACGCCCTCGGGGGTGAACTCCGGCTTGAGCCGCCCGGTGAGCAGCCGGGCGGCCGCCTCGGCCGGACCCGCGAACGTGGCCGTGGGGTCGCTCAGGTCGGTGACGACCGAGACCGCGTCGGTGACCACGATGCCGCCACCGGGGACCGCGACGCGGGCCTCCTCGGAGAGCTGGTCGGGCTTGGCCGCGAAGCCGAGCAGGAAGCCGAGCGGCCCGGCGTACAGCTCGAGCAGGAGCTCGGCGGACTCCGGGTCGATGCCGGCCTGCGGGTCGAGCCCGACGCGCACGTCCCACGCGTGGGCGGCGACCTCGTTGAGCCGCATGCCGAGCGCGACCGCGAGCGGGACCGGCTCCGGCAGGAAGCCCAGGTCGATGCGCAGGTCCGCGCGCTGCTCGGCCGTGAGCCCCTCGAGCAGCTCGACCAGGCGAGTGTCGTGCTCGATGAAGCCGGCCGCCTGGTCGACGGGGCTGGAGGCGTCCCAGCGGGCCCACACGGCCTGGTTGTCCTCGGCCTCGACCGGGAGCCCGGCTGCGGTCGCGATCGGCTTGATCATGATCTCGGCGCCACTGCCGAGGTGCGAGAGCACCTGGGCGACAGTCCAGTCCGACGCGCCGCTCGGGCCCGCGAGCGCTTCGTCGGGCAGCCCCGGGACGAGCGTGGCGAGCGTGTCGTGGTTGGCGCGCAGGGCCGCGATGGCGCGGTCGACGAGTTCGGTCATGCGGGGCCAACCACCTGGGCGACTGGTTTCTTCCGGCTGTCCAGCACCGTGTCGACGACGCCGTACGCCGCCGCCTCGGTCGCCGAGAGCACCAGGTCGCGTTCGGTGTCCTCCCGGATCTGCTCGACCGACCTCCCGGTGTGCGTCGACAGGATCTCCTCCATCTCGACGCGCGCCCGGGCGATCTCCTTGGCCGCGACGGCGAGATCCGGCAGCGCGCCCTGTCCGCCGCCGGACGGCTGGTGCAGGACGACCCGCGCTCGCGGCAGGATCATCCGCTGCCCGGGAGCCCCTGCGGCGAGCAGCACCGCAGCCGTCGAGGCGGCCTGGCCGACGCACTTCGTCCCGACCTCGGGCCGGATGAACTCCATCGCGTCGTAGATCGCCAGCATCGAGGTCATCGACCCTCCCGGCGAGTTGAGGTAGAGGTCGATCGGAGCGTCGGGGTTCTCCGACTCCAGGTGCAGGAGCTGGGCGATGACGACGTTGGCGACGCCGTCGTCGATCTCGGTGCCGACGTAGACGATGCGCTCGGTGAGCAGCCGACTGAAGATGTCGACCGCACGCTCGCCGCGGTGGGTCTTCTCGATCACGCTCGGGATCGTGTACTGGCTCATGCGCGTACGCCGAACACAGGAGCGGTGCGGGCGGGGGTCACGGCACCGACGTCGGTGATCACCTGGTCGACGAAGCCGTACGTGTGCGCCTCCTCGGCGGTGAACCACCGGTCGCGCAGCGAGTCGCGTTCGATCACCTCGCGCGGCTGGCCGGTGTGCTCGGCGATCAACCCGGTCATCACGTTCTTGGTGTGCTCGAGGTTCTCCGCCTGGATCTCGACGTCCACCGCCGAGCCGCCGATCCCGGCCGACCCCTGGTGCATCAGGATCCGGGAGTGCGGCAGCGCGTAGCGCTTGCCCGGTGTCCCGGCCGAGAGCAGGAATTGGCCCATGCTCGCGGCCAGCCCCATCGCGAGCGTGCTCACATCGTTGGGGATCAGCCGCATGATGTCGTAGATCGCGAGGCCGGCGCTCACCGAGCCGCCGGGCGAGTTGATGTAGAGCGCGATGTCGCGCTGGGGGTCCTCGGCGGAGAGCAGGAGCAGCTCGGCGCAGAGCTTGTTGGCGATGTCGTCGTCGACCTGCTGGCCGAGCACGATGATCCGCTGGTGCAGCAGGCGGTCAGCTGCGGAGAGTCCGGCGAGGGTGGGTGTCTGGCTCATGCCCCGAGCCTGCGTCGCGGCGCGTCGATCTCCCAGCGAATCTGCTGCGGGCAGATCTGCTCTCAGCGGAGGACGGCGAGCTCCTCGGGCGTGAGGCTGATCCGGTCGGACGCGAGGGCGGACTCGAGCTGCTCGACCGAGCTCACCCCGACGATCGGCTTCCAGCCCTTCGCCACCAGCCAGGCGAGCACCACCTGGGAGGCGGGCACCCTGCGGTCCCGGGCCAGGATGTCGAGCGCCGCCAGCCGGCTCGTCGTCCCCGGGTGGTCGTAGGCCTCCGGGAACGGTCGGTCGGCGCGGTCGAAGCTGCCCTGCACGAGGGGGCTGTAGACCCAGAGGTCGATCTCCGGGTGCGTCTGGACGTAGTCGACCGTCTCGTCGGTCACGAACCCGAACCGGTGGTCCTTGCCGGGCACCTGCGCGCCCGGGCGCGGCTCGACGTACGACGTGGTGAGCTGGAGCGCGGTGTACGGCTCCACGCCGAGGCGCGCCGCGATCGACCGGGCCTGCTCCACCCGCCAGGTCGGGTGGTTGGACACGCCGAGCCGGCGTACGGCGCCGTCGCGGACCAGCGCTCCGAACGCCGCCACCGTCTCCTCGAGGTCGGTCGAGCGGTCCTCGCTGTGCGCCCAGTAGAGGTCGATCGCGTCCACGCCGAGACGCTCACGACTGCGCGCGGCCGCGCGCTCGATCACCCGCGCCGACAGCCCCTCGGCGCCGCCGTCGTCGGTCGGCTCGACGCCCACCTTCGTCGCGATCACGAGCTCGGGGCGCAGCCCCGGGTTGGCCGCGAGCCAGCGGCCCAGGACCGCCTCGCTCTGGCCGCCGTGGCCGGTCGGCGACGACCAGAACGAGTAGCAGTTGGCGGTGTCGAGCACCCGGCCACCCGCCTGCACGAAGCGGTCGAGCAGGGCGAAGGACGTGGCTTCGTCGGTGCGGGTGCCGAAGTACATGGTGCCGAGCACGAGGTCCATTCGGAGGAGCCTAGAACGCCCGCGTAGGGTCCGGTCTCATGATCGAGCTCCGCACCCCCGCCCAGATCGAGCAGATGCGTCCCGCCGGCCGTTTCGTCGCCGACGTGATCACCGCGCTCTCCCGGGCCGCCGACGTCGGCGTCAACCTGCTCGAGCTCGACGAGATCGCGCACCGGATGATCCAGGAGCGCGGCGCGGAGTCCTGCTACATCGACTACCACCCGTCGTTCGGCGCCTCGCCGTTCGGCAAGGTGCTCTGCACGTCGGTCAACGACGCGGTGCTGCACGGTCTCCCCCACGACTACGTCCTCCAGGACGGCGACCTGCTCAGCGTCGACTTCGCCGCGAGCGTCGACGGCTGGGTGTCGGACTCGGCCCTCAGCGTCGTCGTCGGCACGCCGCGCGCCGAGGACCTCGAGCTGATCGAGGTCACCGGCCGCGCCCTCGAGGCCGGCATCGAGGCGGCCCGACCCGGCAACCGACTCGGTGACATCTCGGCGGCGATCGGGGGCGTGGCACGTGCGGCCGGCCTCGGCGTGAACCTCCAGTTCGGCGGCCACGGCGTCGGCCGGACCATGCACGGCGACCCGCACGTGCCCAACGACGGTCGCCCCGGTCGCGGCCTGAAGCTCAAGCCCGGCCTGGTGATCGCGATCGAGCCGTGGTTCCTGCACACGACGGACGAGATCTACACCGACCAGGACGGCTGGACCCTGCGCAGCAAGGACGGCTCACGCGGCGCCCACATGGAGCACACCGTGGCCATCACGGCAGACGGCCCGCTCGTGTTGACCGAGCGGGCCGCCTGATCATGCGTACCTGACCTGCAGCGCCTTGAGGCCGTTGATCCAGGAGTGCCGCAGCCGCACCGGGTCCGCGAGCTTGGAGATGTCGGGTGCGTGGTCGGCCAGGGCGTCGAAGATCACCCGGATCTCCTGCCTGGCCAGGTTGGCGCCCAGGCAGTAGTGCGCGCCGTTGCCACCGAACCCGAGCTGCGGGTTGGGGTCGCGCAGGATGTTGAAGGTGAACGGGTCCTCGAAGACCTCGTCGTCGAAGTTGGCGCTGGCGTAGAAGAGCGCGGCCCGCTCGCCCTTCTTGAACGTGTGACCGCTGACCTCGACGTCGTTGAGGGCGGTGCGCTGGAAGACCGTCACCGGCGTGCCCCACCGGACGACCTCGTCGACCATCGTCGCCGGGCGGTCGCGCTTCCAGATCTCCCACTGCTCGGGGTTGTCGAGGAAGGCGTTCATGCCGTGCGAGATCGCGTTGCGGGTGGTCTCGTTGCCGGCGACCGCCAGCAGGATCACGAAGTAGCCGAACTCGTCGTCGTTGAGGCCGCGCTCGCCCTTGTGAGCCTGGATCAGCTTGGTGATGAGGTCGTCGCGCGGGTTGGCCTGCCGGTCGGCGGCCAGCATCATCGCGTAGCCGAGGATCTCGGCCGCCGCGACCTCGTTGTTGCCCGCGTAGTCGGGGTCCTCGCCGGCGAGCATCTGGTTGGACCACTCGAAGAGCTTGTGCCGGTCCTCCTGGGGTACGCCGATCAGGTCGGCGATGGCCTGCAGCGGGAGCTCGGCGGCGATCTCCTCCACGAAGTTGCCCGAGCCTCGCGACACGGCCTCCTTCACGATGGTGTTCGCGCGCTGGACCATCGTCTCCTCGAGCTCGGCGATCGAGCGCGGCGTGAAGCCGCGGGAGATGATCGCGCGGGTCTGGGTGTGCTCGGGCGGGTCCTGGTTGATCAGGATCACTCGCTGGAGCTCGATCTGGTCACGGGCCATCTCGCCGGGGAAGCGGATGATCGCGCCGTTCTCGGCGGTCGACCAGTCCTTGCTGTTCCTCGAGATCGTCGAGACGTCCTCGTGCCGGGTGACGGCCCAGTAGCCGGTGCCCGACTCGTCGGCGAAGCCGCTGCGCTGCTCCCACGGCTGCTCGACCCAGACGATCGGGCTGTTCTTGC
Source organism: Nocardioides sp. (assembly GCA_025965275.1). GTDB lineage: Bacteria > Actinomycetota > Actinomycetes > Propionibacteriales > Nocardioidaceae > Nocardioides. The sequence continues at coordinate 3,701 of JAOPXG010000311.1, read as the reverse complement.
GGGCGGCGCGGAACTGGTCGTGCGGGATGGCCTTCTCGTTCACGTCCGGGTCGGTGAAGTCGTAACCCTCGGGCAGGACGTCGGTTGCGGTCACAGGAGCTCCTCGTCGATGTGGAACACGTTCTAGTGGCCAGGTTACATACCGCAGGTAGGTGAGGGAAGGTTTCGAGACGGTGGCCGAGCAACCTCCTCAACTGCAGGGTTGTTGTAGATGAGAACGTGTTCTAGTTTTCTCCCATGGGCAACCCCGTGATCATCGACGCCGTCCGCACTCCCCTCGGCAAGCGGAAGGGCTGGCTGGCCGGCGTGCACCCCGCCGTGCTCATCGGCCACGCGATGAGCGAGGTCCTCGCCCGATCCGGTCTGGACTCCCAGCTCGTCGAGCAGGTCGTGGCCGGCTGCGTCACCCAGGCCGGTGAGCAGTCCAACGGCATGGTCCGGCGCGCCTGGCTGCACGCGGGCCTGGCCCAGCACACCGGCGGCACGATGGTCGACGCGCAGTGCGGCTCGGGCCAGCAGGCGGCGCACATGATCAACGACATGATCGCCGCCGGCACTATCGAGATCGGGATCGCTGCGGGTGTCGAGGCGATGTCGCGCATCCCGCTCGGCGGCAACGTCCCGCCCGGGCTCGGCGACCCGCGGCCGGACGACTGGACCATCGACATGCCCAACCAGTTCGAGGCGGCCGACCGGATCGCGAACAACCGCGGGATCACCCGCGCCGACCTCGACGCCTTCGGGCTGGCCTCGCAGCAGAAGGCCCGCGTCGCCGTCGACGAGGGTCGGTTCAAGCGCGAGATCGCCGCCATCGAGGCCCCGGTGCTCGACGCGGAGGGCAAGCCCACCGGCGAGACCCGCCTGGTCGACGCCGACCAGGGGCTGCGCGACACGACCCTCGAGGGCCTCGCCGGACTGCGCACCGTCCTGCCCGACGGTCTGCACACGGCCGGCACGTCGTCGCAGATCTCCGACGGCGCGTCCGCGGTCCTGATCATGGACGAGGACAAGGCGCGTGCCCTCGGCCTGAAGCCGCGGGCGCGCATCGTCACGCACTGCCTGGTCGGCAGCGACCCGTACTACCACCTCGACGGCCCGATCGCCGCGACCCAGCGGGTCCTCGACCGGACCGGCCGGTCGATCTCCGACTTCGATCTCTTCGAGGTCAACGAGGCCTTCGCGTCCGTCGTCCTGTCGTGGGCCGGACAGCACCACGTCGACATGGACAAGGTCAACGTGAACGGTGGCGCCATCGCCCTGGGCCACCCCGTCGGCTCCACCGGCACCCGACTGATCACGACCGCCCTGCACGAGCTCGAGCGTCGCGACCAGTCGAGCGCGCTCATCTCGATGTGCGCCGGAGGCGCGATGGCCACGGGGACGGTGCTCGAGCGGATCTGACTACGCCCCGTACACCGGCTCCGGGACGGGCGCGGCGGCGAGCAGGTCGCGCAGCGCCGGGCCGACGGCCGCGGCGTCCCAGCGGGTGCCGAGGTCGTGGGACGGGCCGTGCGACCAGGCGTTCTCGACGGTGATCTTGCCGCCGTCGATCTCGATCAGCCGGCCGGTGACGTCGGCGGCCTCCTCGGAGGCGAGCCAGGCGACGATGGGTGAGTTGTCCTCGGGCAGCGCCATGGCGGAGGTGTCGAAGGCGCCCTCGGTCATCCGGGTGCGGGCGACCGGCGCGATCGCGTTGACGGTGACGCCGTAGCGGCCCATCTCCTGCGCGGCGACCAGGGTGAGCCCGGCGATGCCGGCCTTGGCGGCGGAGTACGTCGCCTGGCCGACCGAGCCCTGCAGGCCGGCACCCGACGACGTGTTGATGACGCGGGCCGCGCGCTGGCGCCCCTCCTTGGCCTCGGCGCGCCAGTAGGCGCCGGCGTGGCGCAGTGGCGCGAAATGACCCTTGAGGTGGACCCGGATGACCGCGTCCCACTCCTCCTCGGAGGTGTTGACGAGCATCCGGTCGCGGACGAAGCCGGCGTTGTTGACCAGGACGTCCAGCCCGCCGAAGCTGTCGATCGCCTGCTGCACCATCGCGGCGGCCTGCTCGAAGTCGGCGACGTCGGCGCCGTTCACCACCGCCCGTCCACCGGCGGCCTCGATCTCGGCGACCACCGACTCGGCCGGCGACTCCCCTGTCCCCTCACCCGACAGGGAGACGCCGAAGTCGTTGACGACGACGGCGGCGCCGTGCGACGCCAGCTCGAGCGCGTGCGCACGCCCGATGCCGCGACCGGCGCCGGTGACGATCGCGACGCGACCGGCAAGAAGCTTGCTCATTCCAGTCCACTCTCTTCTGGCCATCTCTGGACCAACAGGAAGGCGGGGATCTCTCCCCCGCCGTGACAGGCCACGGTGGCGCCCGAGACGTACGACGCCAGGTCGCTCGCGAGGAACGCCGCGACGTTCCCGACCTCCTCGGGTCGCGCCATCCGGCCGACCGGGATCGTGCGCTCGATGGCCGCGACCGACGCGTCGCCGCCGTAGTGGTCGTCGGTCAGCTCGGTCCGGCACAGGCCGACGTCGATGGAGTTCACCCGGACCTTCGGCGCCCACTCCATCGCGAGGGACGTGGTCAGCGAGTCGAGCCCGGCCTTGGCCGCGCCGTACGCCGCGATGGTCGGCGCCGGGCGCCCGGCCGAGATCGAGGAGATGTTGACGATGGCGCCGCCGGAGTCCTGCCGCTGCATCACCGCGTTGGCGGCCTGGGCGCAGACCAGCGGCGCCAGCAGGTTGAGGCCGACGATCTTGTCGTGGAAGCGCGGGGACGCGGTCGCCGCGTCGGCCGCGGGCGCTCCCCCGGCGTTGTTGACCAAGATGTCGAGGCGGTCCAACGAGCCGACCAGGTCGTGCACGGCTTCCGCGTCGCGTACGTCGCAGACCCGGTGGGTCGTGCCCGGCACCGGCTCCACCTCGGACCGGGAGCAGGTCACCACCTTGGCTCCCGCGTCGAGCAGCGCCCGGCTGATCCCGAGACCGATGCCCCGGGTCCCGCCCGTGACGAGCGCTACCCGTCCGGAGAGGTCCAGTGCCAGCGCCATGCTGGTAGCCTACCAAGCAAGCGTTAGGTTTGGCACAGGAAGGCAGCGCATGGGCATCTCCTCCGACCTCCGCGGGGACGGCATCCGGGTCGTCACCATGGACTCCCCGCCCGTCAACGCACTCACCGTGCAGGGCTGGTACGACGTCGCCGCCGCCCTCGACGAGGCGAGCCGCGACCTGGACACCCACGTCGTGGTGCTCCGCGCCGAGGGCCGTGGCTTCAACGCGGGCGTCGACATCAAGGAGATGCAGAGCACCGCCGGCTTCGACGCCCTGATCGGCGCCAACAAGGGCTGCTTCGCGGCGTTCAAGGCGGTCTACGAGTGCGCCGTGCCGGTGGTCGCCGCCGTCAACGGCTTCTGCCTGGGTGGGGGCGTCGGCCTGGTCGGCAACGCCGACTGCATCGTCGCCAGCGACGACGCCTACTTCGGCGTCCCCGAGGTCAAGCAGGGCGCCCTCGGCGCGGCCACCCACATGGCCCGGCTGGTGCCCCAGCACATGATGCGCACCCTCTACTTCACGTCTCGCACGATCAAGGCCGCCGACCTCGTGCAGTTCGGCTCGGTGCTCGAGGTCGTGCCGCGCGCCGAGCTCGACGACGCCGCGATGCGGGTCGCGGCCGACATCGCCGCGCAGGACACGCGAGTCGTGCGCGC
>JAOPXG010000074.1 GCA_025965275.1 Nocardioides sp. | reverse complement strand
TCGACGCCCACGCGGTCCACGGTGTTGTCCGACTCGAACTGCCGATCGGCAGTGGCGTCGGGGACGTACTTCACACAGACGACAATGTTCATGGTGGTGTGGCCGGTTCCGGCCCCTCCTGTGCACTGATCTCGAGACGGTCGCTGCGCGACCTCCTCAATCCAAGGATGTGGTCTGGTGAGGCTACCGTCGAGACACCCCGCTCGAAACTCGGTCCGGGGTTGGTTACGTCACAGCGGCACTGTCATGGTGCGCCCGGCTCAGGGCCGGATCAGCCGCTCGAGGATCCGGCCGACGACGAGGTAGGCGACCGCTCCGAGACCCCAGTTGGCGAGGGCGTTCTTGGTCGCCGCGTCACCGCCGTCGAACGTGAAGATCCCGTTGCCGCGGGAGAAGACCTGCAGGTCGACCGTGTCGGCGACGTCCAGGACGAACTTCACCAGCGCGTTGTCGCGGTTGGCGTCGAGCGCGATCAGCAGCGCACCGACCGCGAGGAACAGCGCGCACGCCACCGCGACCAGCCACACGAGCTGGGCCAGACGCACCCGCACCTTCGAGCCTCGTCGCGTCGTCATCGCCTTGAGCTCCACGTCCGTCTCACCTGTCCTCACGCCGTCGTAGTGCCCGTTCGGCCGTCGGGCGCAAACCTTCCCACACCACTGGTCTGGCCCCCTCGCGCTAGCGCCCCTGGAACTCCGCCTTGCCCGGCCCGTTCTCGACGAACGACCGCATGCCGATGGTCCGGTCCTCGGTGGCGAACAGCGCCGCGAACTGCTGGCGCTCGATCTCGAGACCCGTCTCGAGGTCGACCTCGCTGCCCCGGTCGATGCTCTCCTTCGCCGCACGGATCGCGAACGCCGCCGCTCCGGAGAACTGCTTCGCCCAGGTGAGGGCCTCGTCGTACACGGACTCCGCCGGGACGACCTTGTCGACCAGACCGATGGCGAGCGCCTCGTCGGCTTTCACGAACCGGCCGGTGAAGATGATGTCCTTGGCCTTGCTCGGGCCGACCAGTCGCGTCAGCCGCTGGGTGCCGCCGGCACCGGGGATGATGCCGAGCAGGATCTCCGGCTGGCCGAGCACGGCGCTGTCGGCGGCGATCCGGATGTCGGCGCAGAGCGCGAGCTCGCAGCCGCCGCCGAGGGCGTAGCCGGTGATCGCTGCGACCACGGGCTTCGGGATCCGGGCCACCGCGCCGAAGGACGACTGCAGGGCGCCGGACCGCTTGACCATGTCCGGGTAGGACATGTCGGCCATCTCCTTGATGTCGGCGCCCGCGGCGAAGACCCGCTCGCCGCCGTACACGACGACGGCCCTGACGTCGTCGCGCTCGGTGGCCTCGATCGCCGCGGCGCGGATCTCCTCCTGCACCTGGACGTTGAGTGCGTTCATCTTCGGACGGTCCAGCCGGATCGTGCCGACACCGTCGGCCACCTCGAGCCTCACGAATTCACCCATCGCCCCACCCATCGTCACTGTGCCACCTCTCTAGTCCGGACCTTCTTGTCCGGCATGTTGCCACCTCGGGGAGAATGCGCGGGTGAGCCCCGGCATCTGGACCCATCTCGGTCAGCAAGCCAAGGTCTGGCCGGGGCGCAACTACCCGCTCGGTGCGACCTGGTCGGCCGAGTCGACGAACTTCGCGATCTACGCCCCGAACGCGACCGAGTGCTGGCTCTGCCTCTTCGACGACGAGGGCGTCGAGACCCGCCACCAGCTGACCGAGCGGTCGCTGGGCATCTGGCACGGCGCGCTGCCCGACATCGCCCCGGGCACCCGCTACGGCTACCGCGTCGACGGACCGTGGGACCCCGAGCTCGGCTACCGGTTCAACCCGTACAAGCTGCTGCTCGACCCGTACGCCCAGGCGACCTCCGGCACCATCAGCCCGGGACCGGCGCTCTACGGCTACGACCGGGCGGACCCCACGCAGCGCGACGAGCAGGACTCCGCGCCCCACACCGCGCGCAGCGTGGTCGTCGACCCGGCGTTCGACTGGGAGGGTGAGACCCCGATCCGGCGGCGCTGGCTCGACTCGGTGATCTACGAGCTGCACGTCAAGGGCTTCACGAAGCTCCACGACCGGGTGCCCGAGGAGCTGCGAGGCACGTACGCCGGCCTCGGCAGCCCGGCCGTCGTCGAGTACCTGCGCGACCTCGGCGTGACCGCGGTCGAGCTGCTCCCGGTGCAGCAGTTCTTCTCCGAGCCCGCGCTGCTCGAGCGCGGCCTGGTGAACTACTGGGGCTACAACACGATCAGCTACTTCTCCCCCGACGCCGAATACTCGTCGTCCGGCGACCGCGGCCAGCAGGTCATCGAGTTCAAGCAGATGGTCAAGAGCCTGCACGCCGCCGGTATCGAGGTGATCCTCGACGTGGTCTACAACCACACCGCCGAGGGCGGCTCGGCCGGGCCGACGCTCTCCTTCCGCGGGCTCGACGACCGCGGGTTCTACAAGCGGGTGCTCCCGAAGCCCGACCCGATGACCGGCCTTCCGGTCTTCGACGACACCTACTGGGACGTCACCGGGTGCGGCAACACCGTCGACTCCAACGACCCCCTGGCGCTGCGGCTGATCCTCGACTCGCTGCGCTACTGGGTGACCGAGATGCACATCGACGGCTTCCGCTTCGACCTGATGTCCGCGCTCACCCGGACCGGCTACGACATCGACATGAACTGCCGACTCCTGGTCGCGATCGGCCAGGACCCGGTGCTGCGGCACGTGAAGCTGATCGCCGAGCCGTGGGACGCCTCCATGGACGGCTACCTCGTGGGCAGGATGCCCCCGCCCTGGGTGGAGTGGAACGACCAGTACCGCGACACGATCCGCGACTTCTGGCGCAACCACTCGTCGGGCATCCGCACGGTCTCGACGCGGCTCGCGGGGTCGTCGGACCTGTACGCCGACGACGGGCGCTCGGCGTACAACTCGATCAACTTCGTCACCGCGCACGACGGCTTCACCGTGCGCGACCTGGTCACCTACGAGCAGAAGCACAACGAGGCCAACGGCGAGGACAACCGCGACGGCACGGACAACAACCGGTCGTGGAACCTCGGGCTCGAGGGCGAGACCGACGACCTCGCGCTGGTCGCCGTACGACGTCGGCAGGCCGCCAACATCATGGCGACCCTCTGTCTCTCGAACGGCGTCCCGATGATCACCGCCGGCGACGAGCGCGGCCGCACCCAGCGCGGCAACAACAACGCCTACGCCCAGGACAACGAGACCTCGTGGATCGACTGGCGGCCCGACGACGCGTGGCTCGACGTCTACGAGACCGTCAAGACCGCTCTGCGGCTGCGCCGCGAGCACCCGGCGCTGCGCCAACGGCACTGGTTCGAGGGCCGGCCCACCATCCGCGGCGGACCGAAGGACCTGGCCTGGCTGCACCCCACCGGCCGGGAGATGACCCCCGACGACTGGCACGACCACGACCTGCGCGCGATCGGGATGTTCGTCTCCGGCGCTCCCCTGCGCGAGCCCGGCCCCGAGGGTCAGCAGCAGGTCGACAAGTCCTTCATGCTCTGGTTCAACTCCGACTGGCTGCCCCAACGCATCGAGCTGCCCGAGAACGACTGGGTGCAGGCGGGTGAGGTCGTGCTGTCCACGGACTTCAAGCTCCCGGTCGGCACGGTCATCAAGGCCGGCGACCGGCTCTCCATCGGCCGCCGTACGGTCGTCGTCATCCGGCAGGTGTGAGCAAGCTGTTCTCCACTGCAACGCGGCGGTCCACCCCGGCGTTCTAGGGAGGGTGGAGGTGAACGAGATCGCCGGAGCCCCGTCGTTCGCCGACGTCGTCGAGACGTACGCGCCGGCCCTGCTGCGCCTGGCCGTCATGCTCACCGGCGACCAGAGCGACGCCGAGGACCTGCTCCAGTCGACGCTGCTGCGGACCGTCCGGCACGCCGACCGGGTGGCTGACATGACCGCGCCGTCGGCGTACCTGCGCCAAGTGATGCTCAACGAGCACCTCTCGGCCGGCCGCCGGCTCAGCCGCCGGGTCCGGACGGTGCCGTCCGACGCCGTGACGACCGACCCCGCCGTGCCGTCCGGTGCTGAGACCGTCGACCGCCGCGACGAGGCCTGGGCCTGGCTGTCCGGTCTCAGGCCCCAGCAGCGCACGGTGCTCGTGCTGCGCTACTACGAGGACCTGCCGGACGCCGAGATCGCCACCGTCCTGGGCTGCTCCGAGTCGACCGTCCGCTCGCACGCCTTCCGCGGCCTCGCATCGCTGCGCGAGCGGCTCAACCCGTCCGTCGGAGGGGATCCGTCATGACCGACGACCAGCTCGAGACCCTGCTCCGCGACACGTTCACGTCCCGCGAGCCGCTCGCCGACCCCGACGTCGCCCGCCGGATGGCGCGGTCGGTCGGCGCGCCCGCACGTCGGTGGCCGGCGTACGTCGCGGCCGCCGCGGCGGTGCTGGTCGTGGCCCTCGTCGGTGCGTTCCTGGCCCATGGGCACGACGCGCAGGAGCCACCGGTCGTCGACCCCACCCCGCCGCCGGCCACGACCGCGACGTACCAGGAGAACCGCGCACTCGCCGCTGCCGAGTCGGCGCGCGTGGTCGAGCTGGTGCCACTGCCGGAGTCTGCGACCCGCCTCCCCCGGAAGCCGGCCGGGTGGCCCGGCCGAGGCATGATCAGCAGCCCCGCCGACGCGTCACTGGCCGAGACCGCCTGGTGGTCCGTGCCGGTCGACGCCGGCTCGCTCGAGACGTACCTCACGGCCCACGAGCCCGGCGGGATGCACCGCGAGGAAGGCTTCGGCTCGAGCTCCGACCTCGAGGGCCATGTCGTGCGCTACCTGTCCTACGCACAAGACCGGTCGACCACCCCCGACGCCTACCAGCCGGTCTCCCTGCTCGTGCAGTGGATGGCCGACGGCGACCACACCCTGGTCCGCGCCGACACCTCCACCGCGGCGCGCGACGTGCGGACTCCGGAGACGTACGTCGACGGCGAGGTCACCGCCGTCGACATCGACCGCGTGGTGCCGCACCCGCCCGACAACCAGCGGCTGCCACCCGTGCACCTCACCGCCCCGGACGACAGCGCGGACATCGCCCGGCTGGTGGACGCCGTCAACGGCCTCCCGGCCAGCATCAAGCCGGCGTTCGTGGCGTCGTGTCCCTACCCGGGCGACCCGCGCCCGTTCGTCACGCTCACCTTCCACACCGCCGCGGGCACGGTCGTCGCGCACCTCGAGACCGCGTGCTGGGGTCAGGTGGAGATCCGCCGAGACGGCCAGCCCGTCCGGCCGACCCTCGACCCCGGAGACCTGACCGAGGTCGTCGAGGCGGCCGTCGGCAACCGCTGAGCAGGTCAGGTCTGGGACGGGAGCGCGACGATGCCGAGCTCGGCGGGCGAGGCGAGCAGGTCGTTGCGCGGGATGACCCGGACGGTGTAGCCGAAGGCGCCGCTGTGGTCGAGGACGATGTCGCCGTCGAAGCGGTGCCGGCCGCCCTCATAGGACTCGACCACGTGGAGCGAGTCGACCGCGGTGTCGATCAGCTCGTCGTCACCGTTGGTCTTGCCGTGCACGAGCTGGACGTCGACGTCCTCGGGCGAGAGGTCGCCGAGCGCGACGAAGGCGCGCACGCTCATCACGTCACCCACCTCCGGGGCGTCACCGACGCCGCTGCTCTCGACGTGCTCGACGCGGACTCCGGCCCAGCCGGCACGGACCTTCTTCTTCCAGGCGGCGAGCACGGCCGCCCCGGCGTAGTCGGAGTTCAGCTTCCGGGCGGTGGTGGCCGCCGGGGTGTAGAGCTGCTTCACGTAGTCGCTGACCATCCGGGTGGCGAGCACCTTCGGGCCGAGCGACTTCAGCGTGTGGCGGGTCATCTCGAGCCACCGCGTGGGCACGCCCTCGGCGTCGACGTCGTAGAACCTCGGCGCGACGTCGTTCTCGATCAGGTCGTAGAGGGCGGTGGCCTCGAGGTCGTCGCGGTGGTCGGGGTCCTCGACGCCGTCGGCGGACGGGATCGCCCAGCCGTTGTCGCCGTCGTACCACTCGTCCCACCAGCCGTCGAGGATGGAGAGGTTGAGGCCGCCGTTGAGCGCGGCCTTCATGCCGGAGGTGCCGCAGGCCTCGTAGGGGCGCAGCGGGTTGTTGAGCCAGACGTCGCAGCCGGGGTAGAGCGGCTGCGCCATCGCGATGTCGTAGTTGGGCAGGTAGGCGATGCGGTGCCGCACCTCCGGGTCGTCGGCCAGCCGGACGATCTCCTGGATCAGCTTCTTGCCGCCGTCGTCGGCGGGGTGCGCCTTGCCGGCCATGATCAGCTGGATCGGCCGCTCGGGGTCCAGCAGCAGACGCTTCAGCCGCTCGGGGTCCCTCAGCAGCAGCGTCAGCCGCTTGTACGACGCCGCGCGGCGCGCGAAGCCGATCGTGAGGACGTCGGGGTCGAGGGCGGCGTCGATCCAGCCGAGCTCCGCCTTCGCCGCGCCGCGCTGCTCGCAGGAGCGGGACAGCCGCTTGCGGGCGTCGAGCACCAGGCGCTCGCGCAGGGCGCGCTTGGTCGCCCAGATGTCGGCGGACGGGATCTTGTCGACCGCGGCCCAGAAGCCCTCGGCGTCGTCGGAGTCGGCGTCGGCACCGTGACCGACCGCGAGCCCGAACACCTCGCGGGCGACCCAGGTCGGGGCGTGCACGCCGTTCGTGATCGACCCGATCGGCACCTCGGCCTCGTCGAAGGCCGGCCACAGGCCCCTGAACATCTCGCGGCTCACGTGGCCGTGCAGCCGGGAGACGCCGTTGGCGCGCTGGGCGAGCCGGAAGCCCATCACCGCCATGTTGAAGACCGACGGGTCGCCGCCCTCGTAGTCCTCGCTGCCGAGCGCCAGGATCCGATCGAGCGGGACGCCGGGGGTGGCGCCCGTGGCGCTGAAGTACTGCTCCACCAGCTCGAGCGGGAACCGGTCGATGCCGGCCGGCACCGGGGTGTGGGTCGTGAAGACGGTCGAGGCGCGGCCGACCTCGAGCGCCGTGTCGAAGTCGAGCTTCGGGCCGCCCTCGGCGACGGTCAGCTCGCGGATCCGCTCCAGGCCGAGGAAGCCGGCGTGGCCCTCGTTGGTGTGGAACACCTCGGGCTCCTGGTGGCCGGTGATGCGGGAGAACACCCGCAGCGCCCGGACGCCGCCGACGCCCAGGAGCAGCTCCTGACGCAGGCGGTGCTCGCTGGTGCCGCCGTACAACCGGTCGGTCACCTCGCGGTAGTGGTCGGGGTTGCCCTCGACGTCGGCGTCGAGCATCAGGAGCGGCACCCGGCCGACGCTGGCGACCCAGATCCGGGCCAGCAGGTCGGGACCGTCGGGCAGCGCGATGCTGATCGTCGCGCGCTCGCCGCTCTCCTCGCGGAGCAGGGAGATGGGCAGGCCGTCGGGGTCGAGGACCGGGTAGGTCTCCTGCTGCCATCCCTCGCGGGACAGCGACTGCTTGAAGTAGCCGTGCTTGTAGAGCAGGCCGACGCCGATGATCGGGACACCGAGGTCGCTCGCGGCCTTGAGGTGGTCACCGGCCAGGATGCCGAGACCGCCGGAGTACTGCGGCAGCACCGCGGTGATGCCGAACTCCGGGGAGAAGTAGCCGATCGCCTTCGGGCCCTCGGCGCCGGAGGCGATCCGGCGCTGGTACCAGCGGTCACCCGTCAGGTACTGCTCGAGGTCGGCGTGGGCGGCGCCGAGCTGCGCCAGGAACGCCTCGTCGCCGGCCAGCTCCTCGAGCCGGGCCCGTCCGACGGCGCCGAGCAGCTTGACCGGGTCACGGCCCGTGGACTCCCAGAGCCGGGAGTCGACGGCCTCGAAGACGTCCTGAGCCTCGGGGTTCCACGACCAGCGGAGGTTGCCCGCGAGATCGCCCAGCGCGGCGAGCGCAGGGGGCAGGACAGGTCGGACGGTGAATCGTCGAATCGCGCGCATCCCCGGACCGTAGCGTGATTCTTTGAACGATCCAACCCGTTCGGGTGAACCCGCTGACGACGTCCGCGGGCATCGGTCACCGGAGTTCACATAACGAACGACGCCGCCGGGCGTTGAGTCGGGCATGACCCGTCCCCCCGTGCGCCGCGGCCGCTACCGCGCCGTCGCGCTGGCCCTCCTGACCGCCACCCTGGTCCCCGGGCTCGCGCAGCTCCCTGCCCTCGCCACGAGCCCCACCAGGGCTCCTTCCTCGGGGGCCGCGGCTCCGGACCAGACCACCCACCTGCTCGGCGACCCGGTGGCCGGCCTCACCGACCTCGACGCCCGCGGCACGGCGCTCCCCTCCGCCGCCCAACGCCAGGCCGCCACCGCGCTCGGCGCGGTCGACGTGCGGTGGAACCAGTTCGGTACGCCGTCCTCGATCCTCCCCGCCGACGGCGTCCTGGCCCCCGCGACCTCGAGCGACCCGGTCGCCGCCGCCCGTGCGTGGCTCAGCGACAACGCCGCGGTGTTCGGCCTGAGCGCCGACGACGTCGCCGGCCTCGAGCTGGTCAACGACCAGCTCCTCGCCCAGAGCGACGCCCACGCCGTGCTGTTCCGCCAGACGTTCGGCGGCCTCACCCCCGCGCTGGACAGCATGGTCACCGTGGGCGTCGCGAACGGCGAGATCGCCTACGCCTCCTCCTCCATCAGCAAGAGCACGGGCACCCCGCCCGCCGCGACCCTCTCGCCGGTCCAGGCGTTCGTGAAGGCCGCGGCCGACGTCGGCCGCACCCTCGACGGCGACGTCGTCGGAGACATCACGTCGAGGGTCAGCGGCGGCTGGACCCGGCTCACGGTGCCCGGCTTCGCCCAGGAGCAGATGGTCCGTCCGCGCGCCCTGGCGCTCGCCGACGGCTCCGTCCGCCCGGTCTTCGAGACCAACGTCCTCGACGTGGAGAAGGGCTCGGCGTTCGGCTACACCGTCATGGTCGACGGCGTGACCGGTGCGGTCCTGCACCGTCAGAACCAGGCCGAGAACAGCAGCGACGCCTTCCCGTTCACCGGCGAGGTGACCGCCACCGACTGCGGCCCGAAGCACGAGTTCGAGCTCACCGACGACAACACGAAGCAGATCGTCGCGGTCGCCGCGATGGCGCTCACCTCGAACGACGCCGTCGTGAAGATCTTCGACCCGGCCGGCGAGCTCCTCGTCTCCGGCGACCTCGGGACCAGCCCCGAGACCGCGACGTACAGCGCCGCGTCCATCCCGGCCGGCATCTACTCGATGCAGGTCTGTCCGTTCGACAGCCCGACGGCGCCGTTCCTGCCGCCGGGCAACTACGCCGCCGCGGTGACGACCAGCGACACCGAGGGCCCCGCCACCGGCGACGTCGGCTTCTCGCCGAAGTGGCGCTATTTCACGGCCAACCCGTCGCTGGACTTCTCGGCGGACGACACCCCGACGAACTCCGTGATCGGCTGCTGGGTCGCGGGTGACGGCTGCACCTCGCCGACCGGCGCGTTCCGCAACGTGGCGGCGCCCGGCCCGTGGGACATCACCACGGCGACCGGCGAGTCCACCCTCACCACGGTCGGCAACAACGCCAACACGCACGAGGCCTGGGCGAGCCCGCTGACGCCAGGCGGCACCGAGCAGGCGCCGGTCTCGCCGACCCGCGAGTACACGACCGAGTTCACCGACTCGTGGAACAACTCCGGCTGCGACCCGACCACTCTGACGCCGGGTGGCGCGGACATCGACGCGTCGGTCACGAACCTCTTCGTGGCGCACAACCGGATGCACGACTACGCTTACTACCGTGGCTTCACCGAAGCCAACTACAACCTCCAGCTCGACAA
>JAOPXG010000297.1 GCA_025965275.1 Nocardioides sp. | reverse complement strand
GGCGCGCACCGGCGCGCACGAGGTCATCGTCACGATCATGCTCAACTACGTGGCGTTCTACCTGGTCTTCTTCGCCCTCTCGAAGCAGAGCCTGCTCCAGGCGCCCAACTCGTTCAACCCGAAGTCGTTGCCGGTCAAGGACTCGGCGCAGCTGCCCAAGCTGTTGGGCGACCAGTACAACCTGCACCTCGGCTTCATCATCGCCCTGGTCGCCGTGGTCTTCGCCTGGTGGCTGCTCGAGCGCTCGTCGCTGGGCTTCCGGATCCGCGCCGTCGGCCTCAACCCGGAGGCCGCGCGCGCCGCCGGCATCAACGTCGGCCGGGTCTACGTCCTGGTCATGCTCATCGCCGGTGCCCTGGTCGGCCTCGCCGGCGCGAACCAGGTGCTCGGCACCGTCACCAGCGGCGTCACGGTCGACCTCGATGCGGGCATCGGCTTCGACGCCATCACGGTCGCCCTGCTCGGCCGCTCGCGGCCACTGGGCATCCTGGCCGCCGGCATCCTGTTCGGCGCGTTCAAGGCCGGTGGCTTCGCGATGCAGGCCTCGCAGGACATCCCCGTCGACATCGTGCTGGTGGTGCAGTCACTGATCGTGCTGTTCCTGGCGGCGCCGCCGCTGATCCGGACCATCTTCCGGCTGCCCGCCAAGGAGGCGAAGTGACCACCCCGACCGCCGAGGCGAGCATCCCGCTCCACGAGACGCCGCTCGCCGGCGTCACCACCGTCGTCGACAAGAAGGCGTCGGTCATCCTCAGCGTGATGACGGCCGGGCTGCTGCTCATCGTGGCCTTCTTCCCGCAGGACGGCGACACCACCTTCCGCCTGGCGGTCCCGAGCGACTTCGCTCAGCTCCCGACGGTCACCGTGCCCTCCACGCTCACGGCGTGGGTCCTGATCATCGTGTGCGCACTCTGCGCCGGCTGGTCGATCGTGCTCTACCGCAGGAAGCTCCAGACGCCGTCGTGGCTGATGGTGATCTACTCGCTGGGGTGGATGATCGGCTTCCTGGCCTGGGCGGCCAGCGGTGGGACCATCCCGGTCGTCGGCCTCCTGTCCGGGTCGCTCGCGCTCGCCGTGCCACTGGTGTTCGGCGCCCTCGGCGGCGTGCTCGGCGAACGGTCCGGCGTCGTGAACATCGCGATCGACGGTCAGCTCCTGGCGGGCGCCTTCGCTGCCGCGATGATCGGGTCGGCGCTGAACTCGACCTGGGCGGGCCTGGTTGCCGCGATGGTCGCGGGCACCCTGGTCGCGCTGATCCTCGGGCTGTTCGCCATCACCTACCTCGTCGACCAGGTGATCGTCGGCGTGGTGCTCAACGTGCTCGTCATCGGGCTCACCAGCTTCATGTTCACCCAGGTGCTCGCGCCCAACGCGGAGACGCTGAACTCTCCGCCGCGGTTCACCGCGATCGCCATCCCCGTCCTGGGCGACATCCCGCTGATCGGACCGATCTTCTTCCGGCAGTCGGCCGTCGTCTACCTGCTGTACATCGCTGTCGTGGTCGTCACCTGGTCGCTCTACCGGACCCGGTGGGGCCTGCGCGTCCGCGCCGTCGGCGAGCACCCGACGGCCGCCGACACGGTCGGCATCAACGTCATCCGCACCCGCTACCGCACGATCCTGATCGCCGGCGCGGTGGCCGGGATGGGCGGCGCCTTCTACACCCTGGTCTCGGTCCCCCAGTTCAACCGGGAGATGACCGGTGGTGCGGGCTACATCGCGCTGGCAGCGGTGATCTTCGGCAAGTGGGACCCGATCCGCGCGACGCTGGCCGCGCTGCTGTTCGGCTTCGCCTCGAACCTGCAGGGCGTGCTGTCGGTCATCGGCTCGCCGGTGCCCAGCGAGTTCATGCTGATGCTGCCGTACGTCGTGACGATCTTCGCCGTGGCCGGCCTGGTCGGACGGTCGCGACCGCCCGCTGCAGACGGCATCCCCTACCGGAAGGGCTAGCCAGGGTCGGGGGACGCCGTCAGGTCAGCGCGGCGACGGCCACCCCGGCCAGCACCTTCGCGCCGATGCCGACGGACCGGTCGTCCACGCGCAGGTTGCCCTGGTGGAGGTCGTACGTCGGGCCTCCCGGCGTCCGCGTCCCGAGGCGTCCCATCGCGCCGGGCACCCGGTCGAGGTACCAGCCGAAGTCCTCCCCGCCCAGGCTCTGCTGCGTCGGGACGTGCCCCGCTGTGCCCAGCACCTGCTCCACGGCGTGACCGAGGTGCACGATCGACTCCACGTCGTTGACGACGGGCGGCACCCCGCGCTGGTAGTCGACCTGGGCGTGCACGCCGTACGGCGCGACGATCTGCTCCACCAGCAGCGGCACCAGCTTCTCGGCCTCACCCCACGCGATGGCGTCGAGCATCCGGACGGTGCCGCCCACGCGACCGGTCGCCGGGATGACGTTGTGGGCCGAGCCGGCCTGCACGATGCCCCAGACGACACTGACCCCGGAGCGCGGGTCGAGCCGGCGCGTCAGGATCGACGGCAGCTCGGTGACGACCTTGCCGAGCGCGTAGGTGAGGTCCTCGGTGAGGTGCGGCCGCGAGGTGTGGCCGCCGGAGCCGGTGAGGATGACGTCGAGATGGTCGGCCGCGCCGGTGATCGGCCCCTCCCGGAGCCCGACCTTGCCGACGTCCAGGGTGGGGTCGCAGTGCAGGCCGAAGACCCGCTCGAGGCCGTCGAGCGCGCCCAGCTCGATCAGCGACAGCGCACCGCCGGGCATCACCTCCTCGGCGGGCTGGAAGAGGAGCCGGACCCGACCCCGGAGCAGACCCTGCTCGTGGGCGCGCCCGAGCGCGACGGCGGCGCCCACCAGCGCACTGGTGTGCACGTCGTGGCCGCAGGCGTGGGTGACTCCGTCGACGGTGCTCATCCAGGGGTCGTCGGTCAGGTCGGGGACCGGGAGCGCGTCGAGGTCGGCGCGCAGCCCGACGATCGGGCCGGTGTCGCCGATGTCGGCGATCAGGCCGGTCCGCGGCAGCTCGGTGACCCGCCAGCCGGCCGCCCGGACGCGCGCGGCGACCAGGGCGGACGTGCGGACCTCGCGCCAGGAGAGCTCGGGGTGGGCGTGCAGGTCACGGCGCAGCCCGACCAGCTCGTCGTCGTATTCGTCGACAACGGACTCGATCAGGGACGCAATCGGGGTGGAGACGGCATCGGACATCGGGATCGAGGTTAGTTCACCGGCCGTCCGGCCCGACACCCGTCCAGCCCCCGACGCGCGAAATGCGTGCGGGCCCCGGCCGATCGTCCGGGGCCCGCACTCGTCGCAGCCGGCGATCAGCCCTCCGTCGCGAACTTCAGCACCGCACCCGCGGGGGGCGTGCTGCCGTCGTTCGTGAAGTCGGTCTCGGTCACGTAGACGTTGCCGGCGCTGTAGTCGACGTCACCGGGGAACGGGACCTCCGCGAAGACCGGGGCGTCGCCCCGATCGGCTGCTGCATCACGACGCTCGGGAAGAGCAGCGAGATGTACGTCGTGCCGGTCGGCGAGATCGCGATCCCGACCGGGCTCATCAGTCCGCCGGCCATCAAGGTGACCTTGCCTGTCGCCGCGGGCGTTGGCCGGGCCACTCTGCGAGGTGGCCGTGAACGTGAGCGCGTTGCTGGAGCAGGACAGTCCGCCGATCCCGCGCTGGCCCTCGTCGGCGAAGACCACCTCGGGGTCCATCCCGGGCGTGGCCTTGGTGATCAGGCTGGCGAAGTTCTGGGACGCGTACACGGTGCCGTCGTCGGCCACGGCGACGCTGAGTGGCGAGACGAGGCCGTCGACGACCGTGTCGGGCTCGGCAGCGGTCGCCGCGGGGGCGAGGGCGGTGGCGACCAGCGCGAGCGCTGCCAGGGCCACGGGGATCAGGGGGTGCGACGCATTCGCTTCCTCCATAGGTGACTGATGTGTCGGTCAGCCTGGAGGGCCCGGTGTCCCGGGCACATGATCAATTTGTCCCATTCGGCCCGGGACATTCCGGCGGTCCGCCGGCCGCTCAGGGCGCGTCGGTGGCCTGGGCCGCCCACTCCTTGACCCGCGACGTCGGCACCCGGAGCACCCGCGCCACGAGGCTCGCCGGGTAGCCGGCCTCGACGACGGCCGCGACCGCGAACTCGCGGGTGGTCGCGAACTCCCGCCCGGCGAGGGCGGCCGCGTCGAAGGTGTGCCCGCTCGGCGCCGCCGGTTCCGGCTCGGGCGCGGTGAGCACGGCTGCCGGGGCAGGCATCGTCTCCGGCTCCGTCGCGACCGGCGGCTCGGCGGGCTCGGCGGGCGGCGCCTCGGGCGGGCGCGGCACGACGTACGTCGAGATCGCCGAGCGGCCGCGCGCGACCAGCGTCTCCTCGAGCAGGCGACGGAGCTCGCGCTGCTGGCGGCGGCGACGCAGGATGAAGACCACGCCGACCATCGGGACCACCAGCACGAGCAGGAACGGCATCACCGCCGAGTGCCGCTCGGCCCACATCAGCGCCGCCGGCCGGTAGACCCACTTCCCGGCGGTGGCTCCCTCCTGGTGCACGGTGGCACCGTCCCTCCCCTGCACGGCGCCGGAGCCGCGGCCGTTGATGGTGTTGCCGCTCAGGCTCGCCCTGGCGTCGGAACCGCTGACGCGCACCCCGTGGCCGGTCCCGACGGTGATGGTGTTGGTGTCGAGCTCGACCTGCGAGTCGTCGACCTCGACGCCGATCTCCGTGCCCGCGACCGTGGTCCCGCTGACGGTGGCCGAGCGGATGTCGTCGGTGAGGACAAGGCCGGCGCCGTCGTCGCCGGTCAGCGCGCTGTCGCTGATCTCCACGCCCTTCGCCGGCCCGTCGAGCACCAGCCCGGACCGGGCCCCGCGGACCAGGCTGTCCGTGACGACAACGTGGTCGAGGGAGTGGACCCGGACGGCACCGGCCGCGTTGCCGAGGACCTTGCTGTCCAGCAGGTCCAGGCCGGCGTAGTTGCCGATGCCGTAGCCGGCCGAGTTCGGCCCCTGGGCGAGCGGGGAGCCGTCGACGTCGAGTCCGTAGCCGGCGGCCCCGGTCAGCGTCACCCGCTTCAGCGTCACGTGGGAGGTGCCGTTGGAGACGCTCACGCCGTCCTCGCCGGCGGAGCGCACCGTGACCCGGTCGACCTTCACGTCCTCGGAGCGGTTGGTCAGCTCGAGGCCGTGCCGCTGCGGGTCGACGATGGTCGAACGACGCATGCGTACCTTCTCGGCGCCGGAGACGTAGAACCCGATGTGGAGGTCGCCGATGGTGGCGTCGACGACGTCGGCGACCGCGGTGGTCTCCGAGCTGCCGGTCAGCGAGAGGCCGCCGGTGCGACCGCTCCAGTAGCCCAGGTGGCGCAGGCGGACGTGGGCGACGTCCAGCGAGCCGTCCTTGACCCGGACGTAGGCGCGACCGTCCTCGGTGGTGACGTCGGGCTGGTCCGTGTCGGTGTCCCAGCCCTCCACGACGAGCGGCGTGCCGGCGTCGCCGCTCAGGGAGATCGACCCGCCCCACGACACCAGGCTCGTGTAGCCCTCCGGGGTGCTCGTCAGCCGCAGGCTGGTGCCCGGCGCGTGCAGGTCGAGCCGCGCACCCCGGCGTACCGCCACCGGCTCCGTGACCACCACGACCGACCGCGAGACCCGGGTCGCGGCCCCGGTGCTCAGCAGGCTCTCCAACGTGTACGGCGCGGTCCGGGCGCCGAGCACGAGCGTTCCGTCGATCCGTGAGACGCCCAGCGCCTCGCCGAGGCTGATCGAGCGGAGCCGGGAGTCCTCGGCCGACAGCAGCCGCACCTCGCGCGCGGCGTGCTGGAGGTCCTGGTCGACCGCGGCGCTCGCCGTCGGAGCCGGCGCCGACACCGGGCCGGCGTGCTCGTCCTCGCGCAGCGCGGCCACGCCGAGCGCGGCGGCACCGAGGGCGGCCACCGCGACCAGCCGGATCAGCCAGCGCCAGCCCCGGCCGATGGTGTCACCGCGCTCCTCGTCACTGAAGAGCGGCGGACCGTCGTCCAGTGGCGCCTTCCGACGGGTCACGCACTGGCCCCGGTCGGGGCCTTCGTCAGGCTCGCCTCGCTCTGGCCCTCGCCGCCGATCGTGTCAGCGGAGCGGGTCAGCCAGCCCTGCTTGTTCATCGTGAAGAACGCGTAGGTCTTCACCGGGCCGGCGATGAACATGACCGTCAGCGTGACGATCGGGAGGATCCAGATGTCCTCGGGCCGCCGCCACAGGTGCGAGATCCCGCGGATGCCACGACCGACGAACAGCCACAGCACCGAGATCGCGAACGCCAGCCACGGCTGGTCCGAGCGCAGGCTGAGGAACACGAAGAGCAGCGCGACCGTGCTGGTGACGGGCGTGAAGAGGATCTGCATGATCGTGATCTGCGAGATGATCGGGACCTTGAAGATCCAGCCGTTGCGGATCGCGGTCAGGTAGCAGCGGTAGGAGTTCCGGCTCCAGCGCACCCGCTGCTTCACGAAGGCGCGGAACGTGTCGGGGAACATCGAGAGCGCCCGCGCGCTGTCCTGGTGGGCGACCCGGTAGCCCTGCGAGAGCACCAGCCAAGTGAGCCGGCCGTCGTCGCCGGCGATGCACTCGCGGCCCCAGAAGAGCTCGTGCTCGAGGTCGTCGATGCAGTCCCGGATCACGTCGTACCGGTAGGCGCTGGTCCGCCCGGACGCGCAGATGACGCCGCCGAAGCGACCCATCGCGGGCGCGTAGTCGTAGTAGCGCAGGTCGATGATCCAGTCCGCGACCCGGCGCCAGATGCTGGTCTTGGGCAGGTAGACGTTCTGCCGGGTGCTGACCGCGCCGACGACCGGGTCGATGAACGGCATCTGGATCGCGTCGTACATGCCCTTCTCCCACACGGTGTCCGAGTCGACGAGGATCGCCAGCTCGGTGTCCACCATGCGCAGGCCGACGCCGAGGGCCGAGCGCTTGCCGCGGTGCTTGAACATCACCACGTCGACGTTCGGGTGACCCTCGGCCTCGATCAGCTCCTGGGCCTCGGTGTCCGCGACGTCGAGCACGATGATGATCCGTGACGGCCCCTCGAGCAGCCAGGTCCCGAGGCAGCGGACCAGGACGGCGGGGTCCTCGTGGAACGACGGCACCACGATGGTCGTGGTGGTGCGGAAGTCGTTGACGACCGGTGACGTGGTGGCCGACAGCAGCTTGCGGACCAGCCAGAAGCCCCACGAGACGATGCCGAGGATGCCGAACGGGAGGATCCAGGACCAGGACGCGGGGATGCCGACGGCAGAGCGCAGCACGTCCATGGGTCACTCCCCCGTCGCCGAGTTGTCCCGAGACCGGAGGAGCGGGCGCTCGCAGCCGTGCGCAAATCGTATCCGGGCCGACGCGCCGAACCCGGCATTTCGAGCACCTGCGGTCGACATCGGCCGCGGGCTGTGAGACTCGGTCCGTGATCCGCCTCCGCCGCGGGCCGCTGCTGCGTGCCCTGCTCCCCGGGCTGGCCTGCGCGCTGCTGGTCGCCGGCTGCTCCGACAGCGGGCGCTCACCGCAGACCTCGCCCGATGTCGGCGGGTGCGGGACCGGGACGACGGTCTCCGACGCCGCCGAGCTCACGGAGGCGATGGCCGACGCCGAGCCCGGTGACGTCCTCATGCTCGCGCCGGGCCGGTACGGCGGTCACTTCACCATCGACACGTCGGGCACGAGCGCGCAGCCGATCACGCTCTGCGGCTCGCGGTCGTCGGTGCTCGACGGCGGGGCGGTCGACCACGGCTACACGCTGCACCTCGACGGGGCGTCGTACTGGCGGCTGCGGGGCTTCTCTGTCACCGGTGGCCAGAAGGGCGTGCTGCTCGACGGCTCGTCCCACAATGAGATCGTCCGCCTGCGGATCACCGACACGGGCGACGAGGCCCTCCACCTGCGCGCCGCCAGCAGCCACAACCTGGTCGCGAAGAACGACGTGTCCGGCACGGGCCTGCGCGAACCGGCGTACGGCGAGGGCATCTACGTCGGGACCGCCGAGAGCAACTGGTGCGACGTGAGCGACTGCGAGCCCGACCGGAGCGACGACAACCGGATCGTCGACAACACCGTCGCCGACACGTCCGCCGAGGCGGTCGACATCAAGGAGGGCACGACGGGCGGCGAGCTGCGCGGCAACGAGCTCGGCGGCCCGACCTCCGACGAGGCCGACTCCGTCGTCGACCTCAAGGGCAACGACTGGCTGGTGACCGGCAACCGGATCCGCACGCAGGGTCCCGACGGGATCCAGGTGCACGTGATCCTGGAAGGCTGGGGCAGGGCCAACCGGATCATGGGAAACTCGTTCACGCTCACGCAGCCGGGCTACGCCGTGCATCTCGTGGGTGCGGCCGAAGAGGCTGACAACGTCGTCAGCTGTCGACAGCGGATCACGCCCACCGACCTCGGAGAGCCCACCAATGTCCCGTGTCGATGACGCAGCGCGTCCGAAGGCCGTCGTGGTCGAGGACGACCTGGAGGTCGCCGAGCTGCTGGCGCTGATCCTCGCCCAGTCCGGCTTCGACCCGGTGGTCGTCCACGACGGCCCGGCCGGCGTGGCGGCGGTGCGCGAGCACCGGCCCGCGATCACCACCGTCGACGTCGCGCTTCCCGGGCTGGACGGGCTCGAGGTCACCCGCCAGGTCCGGCAGTTCAGCTCGACGTACGTCGTGATGGTCAGCGCGCTGGCCGGTGAGGACGACATCCTCGGCGGCTTCGCCGCGGGCGCCGACGACTACGTGGCCAAGCCGTTCCGCCCGCGCGAGCTGCGCTCACGCCTCCTGGCCGGCCTGCGCCGGCCGCAGCAGCGCTACTCCGCGCCGCTCGCCGCACCCCCGGTCGCAACGCCGCCGGACACCACCGGCGGGGTGGGGTTCGAGGGCGAGTGGGTCACGTTCCGCGGGCTGCGCCTCAACCCGGCTCAGGCGGTGCTGACCGTCGACGGGCTGCCGGTCGAGCTGAACCGGCTGGAGTTCGACCTGCTCGAGCTGCTGCTGTACGCCGGACCCCGCGTGCGCTCCGCCGGGGACCTCGCCCTCAGCCTGCGCGGCGAGGTCTATCCGGAGGGCAGCCTCGTGCGCGACTCCGACCGGCACGTCGTCATCGCGGCGATGGCCGGGCTGATGGAGAAGCTCGGCGAGCACGGCACCCGCTGGATCGAGGCCGTCGACGACACCTACCGGCTCGCGCCCTCGTCGTAGGCCGCGAGGATCCGGTCGGCCGCGACGGTGGCCGGCAGCTCACCGCTCAGGACGGCGTCGCGGACCTCCCCGCGGATCCGCTTCACGGCGGCGGAGTGGCGCAGCCGCTGGTCGAGCTCGTCGCGGACCAGCGCCCAGGTGAAGTCGAGCTGCTGGCGGGCGCGCTTGTCGGCGAGGCCGTCGGCACCGAGGTGCTCCCGGTGGGAGAGCGCCCGCTCCCACACGTCGTCGACCGCGACGTCCTCGAGGGCCGAGCAGGTCACCACCGGGGGCGCCCACTCCCCGTGCCCGCGCACCATCCGCAGCGCGCCGGCGAGGTCGCGGGCGGCCGCCCGGGCCTCCTGCTGGCGGTCACCGTCGGCCTTGTTGACCGCGATCACGTCGGCGATCTCGAGGATGCCCTTCTTGATGCCCTGGAGCTGGTCGCCGGTGCGGGCCAGGGTGAGGAAGAGGAACGTGTCGACCATGCCCGCGACGGTCACCTCGGACTGGCCGACGCCGACGGTCTCGACGAGCACCACGTCGTACGCCGCGGCCTCGAGCACCGCCATGGCCTGCACGGTCGCCCGCGCGACGCCGCCCAGCGTGCCCGCCGACGGGGAGGGGCGGATGTAGGCGTTCGGATCGTTCGCGAGCCGGGCCATCCGGGTCTTGTCGCCGAGCACCGAGCCCCCGGTGCGCACGCTCGACGGGTCGACCGCGAGCACGCCCACCCGGTGACCAGCGGCGGTCAGCCGGGAGCCGAGCGCCTCGATGAAGGTGGACTTGCCGACGCCGGGAACGCCGGAGATGCCGACCCGCACGGCGGGCGACTGCACGCCGGAGTGCTCGCCGCTGAGCTCGACCAGCAGCTCGCGGGCGTCCGCGCGGTGCTGGGGCCGACTCGACTCGACGAGCGTGATCGCCTGGGAGACGGCGGCCCGCTTCCCGGCGCGGATGCCCTCGACGAGCGCCGCGACGTCCGGCATCAGCGTGCCATCAGTGGTTGAGCTGCTCCCGCAGCTTCGCCAGCAGGTCGAGGGCCGACTCGGCGATCACCGTGCCGGGCAGGAACACCGCGGCCGCGCCCATCTCGAGGAGCGTAGGCACGTCGTCGGGCGGGATCACACCGCCGATGACGACCATGATGTCCGGGCGGCCCTGGTCGGCGAGCGCCTGCTTGAGGGCGGGCAGCAGCGCGAGGTGGCCGGCCGCGAGCGACGAGACGCCGACGATGTGCACGTCGGCGTCGACCGCCTGCTGGGCGACCTCCTCCGGCGTCGAGAACAGCGGACCCACGTCGACGTCGAAGCCCATGTCGGCGAAGGCGGAGACGATGACCTTCTGGCCGCGGTCGTGGCCGTCCTGGCCCATCTTGGCGACCAGGATGCGCGGGCGGCGGCCCTCGGCCTCCTCGAACTCCTCGGTGGCGTCGAGCACCTGCTGGAGCAGGGAGCCGTCCCCGTGGCTCGACTCGTCCCTGTACACGCCGCTGATCGTACGGATCACGGCCTGGTGCCGGCCGTAGACCTTCTCGAGCGCGTCGGAGATCTCTCCCACGGTGGCCTTGGCCCGGGCGGCGTCGACCGCGAGCGCGAGCAGGTTGCCGTCGAGGGAGTCCTTGGTGGCCCCGCGTTCGGCGGAGTTGGTGAGCGCCTCGAGCGTACGGCGGACCTCGTCGTCGTCGCGCTCCGCGCGCAGCCGCTCGAGCTTCGCGATCTGCTGGCGGTAGACGTCGTCGTTGTCGACGCGGAGCACGTCGAGCTTGTCCTCGGCGGCGAGGCGGTAGGTGTTGACGCCGATCACCTTCTGCGCGCCGGAGTCGATCCGGGCCTGGGTGCGGGCCGCGGCCTCCTCGATGCGCATCTTCGGGATGCCCTGCTCGATGGCGGCGGCCATGCCACCGGCGGCCTCGGCCTCGAGGATGTGCGCCCAGGCGCGCTCGGCGAGGTCGTGGGTCAGCCGCTCGACGTAGTAGGAGCCGGCCCACGGGTCGATCGTGCCCGTCGTACCGCTCTCCTGCTGCAGCAAGAGCTGGGTGTTGCGGGCGATCCGGGCCGAGAAGTCGGTCGGCAGCGCGATCGCCTCGTCGAGGGCGTTGGTGTGCAGCGACTGGGTGTGGCCCTGGGTCGCCGCCATCGCCTCGATGGCGGTGCGCTGCACGTTGTTGAAGACGTCCTGCGCGGTCAGCGACCAGCCGCTGGTCTGGCTGTGCGTGCGCAGGCTCAGCGACTTCGGGTTCTGCGGGTCGAACTCACGCACGAGCTTCGCCCAGAGCGCCCGGGCCGCACGCAGCTTCGCGACCTCCATGAAGAAGTTCATCCCGATCGCCCAGAAGAACGACAGGCGGGGCGCGAACTGGTCGATCGTCATGCCGGTGTCGAGGCCGGCGCGGATGTACTCGACGCCGTCGGCCAGCGTGTAGGCCAGCTCCAGGTCGGCCGTCGCTCCGGCCTCCTGGATGTGGTAGCCGGAGATCGAGATCGAGTTGAAGCGGGGCATCTTCGCGGCCGTGTAGCTGAAGATGTCGGAGATGATCCGCATGCTCGGGGCCGGCGGGTAGATGTAGGTGTTGCGGACCATGAACTCCTTGAGGATGTCGTTCTGGATGGTCCCCGCGAGCTGCTCCGGCTTCACCCCCTGCTCCTCGGCGGCCGCGATGTAGAGCGCGAGCACGGGCAGCACGGCGCCGTTCATCGTCATCGACACCGACATCTCGTCGAGCGGGATGCCGTCGAAGAGGGTGCGGGTGTCGTAGATCGAGTCGATCGCCACGCCGGCCATGCCGACGTCGCCGCGGACCCGCGGGTGGT
>JAOPXG010000204.1 GCA_025965275.1 Nocardioides sp. | reverse complement strand
GCCCGACCACCGAGGTGCTCCTCGAGGAGTCGATCATCGGCTGGAAGGAGTACGAGCTCGAGGTCATGCGCGACACCGCCGACAACGTGGTGATCATCTGCTCGATCGAGAACCTCGACCCGATGGGCGTGCACACCGGCGACTCGATCACGGTCGCGCCGGCGCTGTCGCGGCCCGACCGCGAGTACCAGAAGATGCGCGACCTCGCGATCGGCATCATCCGCTCGGTCGGCGTCGACACCGGCGGCTGCAACATCCAGTACGCCGTCAACCCGGTCGACGGCCGGCTGATCGTCATCGAGATGAACCCGCGCGTCTCCCGGTCGA
Organism: Nocardioides sp.; assembly: GCA_025965275.1. Lineage (GTDB taxonomy): Bacteria > Actinomycetota > Actinomycetes > Propionibacteriales > Nocardioidaceae > Nocardioides. The sequence goes on along the minus strand of JAOPXG010000204.1, from coordinate 10,195 downwards.
GCGCCCTGGCCAGCAAGGCCACCGGCTTCCCGATCGCGAAGATCGCCGCGAAGGTCGCGATCGGCTACACGCTCGACGAGATCCCCAACGACATCACCATCCGGGCCGACGGCTCCAGCACCCCGGCCGCCTTCGAGCCGACCCTCGACTACGTCGTGGTCAAGGTGCCGCGGTTCGCGTTCGAGAAGTTCCCCGGCGCCGACCCGACGCTGACGACCCACATGAAGTCGGTGGGCGAGGCGATGGCGATCTGCCGCAACTTCACCGAGGCCCTCCAGAAGGCGCTGCGCTCACTGGAGTCCAAGGACGCGGTCTTCGACTGGCACCAGGAGTGGGTCGAGCTCGACAAGGACGCGCTGCTCGCCGAGATCGAGGTGCCGCACGACGGCCGGCTGAAGAAGGTCATGGACGCGCTCCGGGCCGGCGCCACCGCCGAGGAGGTCTTCGACCACACCAAGATCGACCCGTGGTTCGTCGACCAGCTGTTGCTGATCAACGAGATCGCGGAGGAGGTCACCGCGGCGCCCGAGCTGACCCCGCAGCTGCTGCGCAAGGCCAAGCGGCACGGCTTCTCCGACGTGCAGATCGGCAAGATCCGCGGCATGACCGCCGACGTCGTCCGGGGTGTCCGGCACGCGCTCGGCATCCGCCCGGTCTACAAGACCGTCGACACCTGCGCGGCAGAGTTCGCCGCGGCCACGCCCTACCACTACTCGTCGTACGACGAGGAGACCGAGGTCCGGCCGCGCGAGAAGGAGGCGGTGATCATCCTCGGCTCCGGTCCCAACCGGATCGGGCAGGGGATCGAGTTCGACTACTCGTGCGTGCACGCGTCGCTGACCCTCAGCGAGGCCGGCTACGAGACGATCATGGTCAACTGCAACCCGGAGACCGTGTCGACCGACTACGACACCTCCGACCGGCTCTACTTCGAGCCGCTCACCCTCGAGGACGTCCTCGAGATCGTGCACGCCGAGGAGCAGGCCGGGCCGGTCGCGGGCGTGATCTGCCAGCTCGGCGGCCAGACGCCGCTGGGCCTCGCGCAGGGGCTCAAGGACAACGGCGTCACCATCCTCGGCACCTCGCCCGAGGCGATCCACCTGGCCGAGGAGCGCGGCGCCTTCGGGCGGGTGCTCGCCGACGCCGGGCTGCCCGCGCCGAAGTACGGCATGGCCACCAGCTTCGCCGACGCCGACCGGATCGCCGCCGAGATCGGCTACCCGGTGATGGTGCGCCCGTCGTACGTCCTCGGCGGGCGTGGCATGGAGATCGTGTACGACGAGGCCGCGCTCGAGGGCTACATCGCGCGGTCGACCGAGATCGGCCCGGCCCACCCGGTGCTGGTCGACCGGTTCATCGACGACGCGGTCGAGATCGACGTGGACGCGCTCTACGACGGTGAGGACCTCTTCCTCGGCGGCGTGATGGAGCACATCGAGGAGGCCGGCATCCACTCCGGTGACTCGTCGTGCGCGCTGCCGCCGATCACGCTCGGCGAGGCCGAGATCGCCCGGATCCGCCAGGCGACCGAGGCGATCGCCCGGGGGGTCGGGGTCCGCGGCCTGCTCAACATCCAGTTCGCGCTCGGCTCCGACGTGCTCTACGTGCTCGAGGCCAACCCGCGGGCCAGCCGCACGGTGCCGTTCGTCTCGAAGGCCACCGCCACCCCGCTCGCCAAGGCGGCGGCCCGGGTGATGCTCGGCGAGACCATCGCCTCGCTGCGGGCCTCCGGGATGCTGCCGGCCACCGGCGACGGCGGCACGCTGCCGGCCGACCAGCCGATCGCGGTCAAGGAGGCGGTGATGCCGTTCAACCGGTTCCGCACCCCCGACGGCCGTCAGGTCGACACCGTGCTCGGGCCGGAGATGAAGTCCACCGGCGAGGTGATGGGTCTCGACGCCGACTTCGGCACCGCCTTCGCGAAGGCGCAGGCCGGCGCGTTCGGCCCGCTGCCCACCAGCGGCAAGGTGTTCGTGAGCATGGCCAACCGCGACAAGCGGCACATGATCTTCCCGATCAAGGTGCTGGCCGACCACGGGTTCGAGATCATGGCGACGCAGGGCACCGCCGAGGTGCTCCGCCGCAACGGCGTGAGCGCCACGGTCGTGCGCAAGCACTTCGAGGGCGAGGGCCCGAACGGCGAGAAGACCACGGTCCAGCTGATCCTCGACGGCGAGATCCAGCTCGTGATCAACACCCCCAACGGCGCGACCAGCGGCGGTTCCGCCCGGCTCGACGGCTACGAGATCCGCACCGCCGCGATCATGGCCAACATCCCGTGCATCACCACCGTGCAGGGCCTCGGTGCCGCCGTGCAGGGCATCGAGGCGCTCGAGCGTGGCGAGATCGGGGTCCGGTCGCTGCAGGACTGGGCCACGCGGCCCTTCGAGACGGTTGCTGCGCAACCTCCTCAGGACAAGTGACCTTGTACCGCGCCCTCTTCGACCGCGTCCTCACCCGCACCGACCCGGAGAACGCGCACCACGCGGCTTTCCGGGCCATCCGGGCGGCGGGTCCGGTCGCCGGGCTGCTGTCCAAGGTCGGGGGAGCGCCGGGGGAGCCGGTGTCGGCGCTGGGCCTGACCTTCCCCCACGTGCTCGGCCTGGCCGCCGGCTTCGACAAGAACGCCGTCGGCATCGACGCCCTGGCCGCGCTCGGCTTCGGGCACGTCGAGATCGGCACCGTCACCGGCGAGGGCCAGCCCGGCAACCCGAAGCCCCGGCTCTTCCGCCTCCCCGACGACCGGGCGGTCGTCAACCGGATGGGCTTCAACAACGACGGCGCCGAGGTCGTGGCCGCTCGACTGAAAGCCCGGGCGGAATCTTCCGGTGGTCGAGTAGGCCGTCGTGAGGGACGAACGACGGACGTATCGAGACCCGGGCCGGTGCTCGGCGTCAACATCGGCAAGAGCAAGGTCGTCCCCGAGGACGAGGCCGTCCGCGACTACGAGAAGTCCGCGCGCCTGCTCGCGCCCCACGCCGACTACCTCGTGGTCAACGTCAGCTCCCCGAACACGCCCGGCCTGCGCAACCTCCAGGCCGTCGAGAAGCTCGAGCCGATCCTGACCGCGGTGCAGTCCATCGCGGACGGCGTACCCCTCCTGGTGAAGATCGCTCCCGATCTCTCCGACGACGACGTGCTGGCGGTCGCCGACCTGGCGCTCGCGATCGGTCTCGACGGGATCATCGCCACCAACACGACGATCTCCCGGGACGGACTCCGCACCCCGGCCGCGAAGGTCGAGGAGATCGGGGCCGGCGGCCTCTCCGGCCGCCCGCTCACCGAGCGCTCGCTCGAGGTGCTGCGCCTGCTCCGCGGCCGGGTCGGGCCCGACCTGACGCTGATCGGGGTCGGCGGCATCACCACCGTCGAGGACGCGCGCGCCCGGCTCGACGCCGGAGCCACCCTGCTCCAGGGCTACACGGCGTTCATCTACGAAGGCCCGCTGTGGCCGCGGCGGATCGTGAAGGGCCTGGCCCCGTGACCGTCACGACCGGAGAGCGGGCCGGCGCCGTCCACGCCTCCGGCGAGCTGCTGGACACCAAACGGATCGGCGCCTTCCGGCACCTCACCGTCGTGGCGCCCGGTGTCCCGGAGCGGTTCCGCCCGGGCAACTTCGTGGCGGTCTCGGTGGGGGACTCGTCGTTCCTGGCCCGCCGCTCCTACTGGGTCCACCGGGTCCGGCCGGTGGGCGGCTACGGCGCCACCGTCCAGCTGGTCGTCGACCCGAACGGCGTCGGGGGCGCGTGGCTCGCGAGCCTGCCCGCCGGGAGCCGGATCGAGGTCACCGGGCCGCTCGGGCGGCCGTTCGCGCTGCCCAAGGAGCCGGTCAGCTGCCTGCTGGTCGGCGAGGGCTACTCGGCGGCGCCGCTGTTCCCGCTCGCCGAGCGGCTGCGTGAGCGCGGCTGCGCGGTGACGATGGTCGTCGCCGGCGCCGACGAGGCCCACCTGCTCTCCTCGCTCGAGGCACGCCGCTCGGTCCGCGCGGTCACGGTCGTCACCGCCGACGGCTCGGTCGGCCAGAAGGGCCGGGTCGCCGGCGTCATCGAGGAGGCGCTGGCCCGCTCCCAGGCGGAGGTCGTCTACGCCGCCGGGCCGCACGACACGCTCCACGCCGTCGCGGCCGCCGCCGAGGCGCACGGCGCCTGGAGCCAGACCGCCGTCGAGGTGCCGCAGCCCTGCGCCACCGGCCTCTGCCACGGCTGCCCGGTCCCCGTCGTCGGCGAGGACGGCGTCGCGCGGGTGGCGCGCGCCTGCAGCGACGGCCCGGTGCTCCGCGGCGACCGGGTCCGCTGGGGTGACCTCGGATGACGGTCGAGCTCGCCGGTCTCACCCTGGCCAGCCCCCTGCTGGTCGCCTCCGGCTGCGGCGGCACCGGCCGCGAGCTCGTGCCCTATCTGGGTGAGCAGGGCCTGGCCGCGCTGGGCGGCTTCGTGACCCGCTCGATCACCCTCGACGCGCGCGCCGGCGGCCCGGCCCCGAGGCTCGTGGAGACACCGTCCGGCCTGCTGCACGCCACCGGGCTGCCCAACCCCGGCATCGACCTGTTCCTCGCCACCGAGCTGCCGTGGCTGGCCCGGCAGGACACCCGCGTCGTCGTCTCCGTCGCCGGCCGGACGATCGGCGAGTACGCCGAGCTCGCGCGGCGGCTCGGGCGCTCACCCGGTCTCGCGGCCATCGAGGTGAACGTCGACGCGCTCGAGACCGGCAGCGGCGAGCCCTTCCAGGCCGGCAGCGTCGTCGCCGCGGTGAAGCGCGACCTGCCCCGCGGGCTGCCGGTGCTCGTCAAGATCCGCCCCGACCTGGTCCGCGTGGTCGAGACGGTCCGGGTGGTGCTCGAGGCGGGCGCCGACGCGGTCGTGGTCGGCACCGCCCAGCCCGCCGCGCTGCCCGACGGCCGGCCCGCCGGGCTGTCCGGGCCCGCCGTACGCCCGCTCGCGCTGCGCTGCGTCACCGAGGTCTGTGCCGCGTTCCCGGACGCCCAGGTCGTCGGCGGCGGCGGGATCGCCACGGCCGCCGACGCCCGCAGCTTCCTCGCCGCCGGGGCCGTCGCGGTCCAGGTCGGCGCCGCCCTGCTGCACGACCCCACCACTGCCGCGCGCCTGGCGGCCGACCTGACCCAGGAGACCGTCCGATGACGTTTGGTGCCCGACTCCACGCCGCGATCGCCGACCGGGGCCCGTTCTGCGTGGGCATCGACCCGCACGCCGCGCTGCTCACCGACTGGGGCCTGGCCGACGACGTGGGCGGGCTCGAGACGTTTGCCCTCACGGTGGTCGAGGCGGTCGCCCCCCACGTCTCGGTGGTGAAGCCGCAGTCGGCGTTCTACGAGCGGTTCGGCAGCCGCGGCATCGCCGTGCTCGAGCGGGTGATCGCGGACTCCCGCGCGGCCGGTGCGCTGGTTCTGCTCGACGTGAAGCGCGGCGACATCGGCTCCACGTCGCAGGCGTACGCCGACGCCTACCTCGACCCGTCCTCGCCCCTGGCGGCCGACGCGGTCACCGCCAGCCCGTTCCTCGGCTTCGGCTCGCTCGACCCGATGATCGACACCGCCCGCCGCCACGACGCCGGCGTCTTCGTGCTCGCCCTGACGTCCAACAAGGAGGGGCCCGAGGTGCAGCACGCGCGCATCGACGGCGACGGCACCGTCGCCGGGCGGGTGTGCGACCACCTGCGCCGGCTCAACGACGGCGCTGCACCGCTCGGCTCCTTCGGCGCGGTCGTCGGCGCCACGATCGGCTCGACCGACGAGGACCTCGCCTTCAACGGCCCCATCCTGGCGCCGGGCTTCGGGGCGCAGGGCGGCACCGTGGCCGACGTACGCCGGATCTTCGGCTCGGCGACCGTGCTGCCCAGCTCGTCGCGCGAGGTGCTGCGGCTCGGGCCCGACCTCGACGCCATGCGCGACTGCGTGCTCCGCACGAACGACGAGCTGCGCTCGTGAGGCGCCTGCTCGTGGTCGCGCTCCTGGTCCCGCTGCTGGCCGGCTGCGGCGGGGACCCGAAGGACGACTACTGCGACGCGGTCAAGGACCACCAGACCGAGCTCAGCGACATCGTGTCGACCGGCAAGCCGGACGCCCTGATCAACGCGCTCGACATCTTCCACGACCTCCAGGACAAGGCGCCCGGCGACATCACCGACGAGTGGCAGCAGCTCGTCGGCCGGATCGAGGCGCTGCGCGACGCGCTGGACGACGCGGGCGTCGACCCCGCGACGTACGACCGGGAGAACCCGCCGGAGGGGGTCACCGCCGAGCAGCGGGCCCGCATCGACGCCGCCGCGAAGGAGCTGGGCAGCGGGACGACACTGCGCGCCCTGCAGGATCTGGGCCAGGAGGCCCGGGACGTCTGCAAGACTCCGCTGACCCTCTGATCGGTCCGGCGCGACTTCGATTGCTGCCCGATCAGAGTTCTGACTAGTGTGACCTCTCACCGGTTCCACCCGACCACCAGAAGGACCTGCGCACGTGGCTCTGCCCCCGCTCACCCCCGAACAGCGCCAGGCGGCTCTCGACAAGGCCGCCGCCTCCCGTCGGGAGAGGGCCGAGGTGAAGAACCGGCTGAAGAACTCCGGTGCGTCCATCGTCGACGTCCTCCACGAGGGCCAGCGCAACGAGGTCATCGGCAAGATGCGGGTGGTCGACCTGCTGCAGTCGATGCCGGGTCTCGGGAAGGTCCGGGCCCGTCAGGTCATGGAGCGGCTCGGCATCGCCGAGAGCCGCCGGGTGCGGGGCCTCGGCACCAAGCAGGTCGCGGCGCTCGAGAAGGAGTTCGCCGCGCGTGACTGACGCGCAGCCCGCCTCCACTCCTGAGCGGCGCTCGCGCCTCGTCGTCCTGGCCGGGCCCACCGCGGTCGGCAAGGGCACCGTGGCCGACGACGTACGCCGCAACCACCCCGACGTCTGGATCTCGGTGTCCGCGACCACCCGCCCGCCGCGGCCGGGGGAGGTGAACGGCGTCCACTACTGGTTCGTCTCCGACGAGGAGTTCGACCGGATGATCGCCGAGGACGACCTGCTCGAGTGGGCGGTGGTCCACAAGGCGGCCCGCTACGGCACCCCCCGACAGCCCGTCGACCTGGCGCTGGCGTCCGGTCGGCCGGCGATGCTCGAGATCGACCTCCAGGGCGCGCGCCAGGTGCGGACCACGATGCCGGACGCTCTGTTCGTGTTCCTCAAGCCCCCGTCGTGGGACGAGCTGGTCCGCCGGCTGGTCGGCCGGGGCACCGAGACCGAGGAGGAACGCACCCGCCGGCTCGACACCGCGCGCGAGGAGCTGGCGGCCGAGCCGGAGTTCGACGTCACCATCGTCAACCACGAAGTTCACGCTGCAGCCGACCAGTTGGTATCGTTGATGATGCTCGACTAGAGCCATCCGCTCGATCCAGTCCCAACACCTTGTGAGGCTTACGCGTGTCTGCCCCCAACATCGCCGCCGAGGGCGTCACCAACCCCTCGATCGACGACCTGCTCACCAAGACGGACAGCAAGTACAAGCTCGTCCTCTACAGCGCCAAGCGCGCCCGGCAGATCAACGCCTACTACTCCCAGCTCGGCGAGGGCCTGCTGGAGTACGTCGGCCCGTTGGTCGACACCCACGTCCAGGAGAAGCCCCTCTCGATCGCGCTCCGCGAGATCAACGAGGACCTGCTGACCTGCGAGGACATCGACCCGGCCGAGATCGCTGCCGAGGAGGCCGCGGCCAAGGCCGCCACCGCCGACGGTTTCTCCGCGAGCGAGTGATCCGCTGACCACCAGCACCTTCCACGAGGCCGTTTCCCCGTCGGGGAAGCGGCCCCGTGTCGTTCTCGGGGTCTCCGGGGGGATCGCGGCCTACAAGGCCTGCGAGCTGCTCCGGCTGTTCACCGAGTCCGGCCACGACGTGACCGTCGTCCCCACCGCCGCGGCGCTCGAGTTCGTGGGCGCCCCAACCTGGGCGGCGCTGTCCGGCAAGCCGGTCTCGACCGAGGTCTGGAGCGACGTCCACGAGGTCCCGCACGTCCGGATCGGCCAGGCGGCCGACCTGGTGGTCGTGGCCCCCGCGACCGCCGACCTGATGGCGAAGGCCACCCACGGCATCGCCGACGACCTGCTCACCAACACCCTGCTGACCGCCCGTTGTCCGGTCGTCTTCGCGCCGGCGATGCACACCGAGATGTGGGAGCACGCCGCCACCCGGTCCAACGTGGCCACCCTGCGCGAGCGCGGCGTGCTGGTGATCGAGCCCGCCGAGGGCCGGCTCACCGGCAAGGACACCGGCAAGGGCCGGCTGCCCGAGCCGACCGAGATCTTCGACCTGTGCCGCGAGGCCCTCGCCCGCGGCACGGTCGCGCCCGATCTCGCCGGCCGGCACGTCGTGGTCTCCGCGGGCGGCACCCGCGAGTACCTCGACCCGGTCCGCTTCCTCGGCAACCGCTCGTCCGGGCTCCAGGGCTACGCCCTCGCCCGTGCTGCCGCCGCGCGCGGCGCCGAGGTGACCCTGATCGCCGCCAACGTCTCGCTGCCCGACCCGGCCGGCGTCAAGGTCGTCCGGGTCGAGACGACCGCCCAGCTGCGCCAGGAGGTCGTCGCCTCCGCGGCCTCCGCGGACGCCGTCGTGATGGCGGCGGCGCCCGCCGACTTCCGGCCCGTCGGCGTGAGCGACGCCAAGATCAAGAAGGCTGCCGATGGTTCGGCGCCGTCGATCGAGCTGACCCAGAACCCCGACATCCTCCGCGAGATCAGCACCGACCGGGCCCGCCCGGGCACCGTCATCGTGGGGTTCGCCGCCGAGACCGGAGACGACACCGGGTCGGTGCTCGACCTGGCCCGCACCAAGCTCGCCCGCAAGGGGTGCGACCTGCTGGTCGTCAACGACGTGAGCGGGGGAGCGGTCTTCGGCAGCCCCGACAACGAGGCCGTGATCCTGGGTGCCGACGGCGCCGCCGTGGAGGTGCCGCGCGGCTCCAAGAGCGCGCTGGCCCACGTCATCTGGGACGAAGTCGTCTCCAGGCTGCAGGATTGAGACCGCCGTCCCGCGATCCGGGACGGCAGATATCGTGAGCGCCACACCCCTACACGAACGGGAGCAACAGCTGTGACGGGACGTCTCTTCACGTCGGAGTCGGTGACCGAGGGTCACCCGGACAAGATCGCCGACCAGATCAGCGACTCGGTCCTCGACGCCATGCTCGAGCAGGACCCGCACAGCCGGGTCGCGGTCGAGACGCTCCTGACCACCGGTCTGGTGGTCGTCGCCGGTGAGGTCACCACCACCGGCTACGTGGACATCAAGCAGAAGGTCCGCGACCGGATCCTCGCGATCGGCTACGACTCCTCCCTCAAGGGCTTCGACGGGGCGTCCTGCGGCGTGATGGTCGCGATCGGCGGCCAGTCCGGCGACATCGCCCAGGGCGTCGACACCGGCCACGAGAGCCGCACCGGCTCCGTGGACGCGATGGACAAGCAGGGCGCCGGCGACCAGGGCCTGATGTTCGGCTACGCCTGCGACGACACCGACGTCCTGATGCCGCTCCCGATCGTGATCGCCCAGCGCCTCGCCGAGAAGCTCTCCGAGGTCCGCAAGGACGGCACGCTCGACTACCTGCGGCCCGACGGCAAGACCCAGGTCACCATCGAGTACGACGCCGACAACCGCCCGGTGCGCGTCGACACCGTCGTGCTGTCCACGCAGCACGCCGAGGAGACCGAGCTCGACACCCTCGAGGCCGACGTCAAGAAGCACGTCATCGACCCGGTGCTCGACACGTTCTCGATCCCCTCCGAGGGCTACCGCCTGCTGGTCAACCCGACCGGTCGCTTCGTCGTCGGCGGCCCGATGGGCGACGCCGGCCTGACCGGCCGCAAGATCATCGTCGACACCTACGGCGGCATGGCCCGCCACGGCGGTGGCGCCTTCTCCGGCAAGGACCCGTCCAAGGTCGACCGCTCGGCCGCCTACGCGATGCGCTGGGTCGCCAAGAACGTCGTCGCCGCGGGCCTGGCCCGCCGGTGCGAGGCGCAGGTCGCGTACGCCATCGGCAAGGCCCAGCCGGTCGGTGTCTTCATCGAGACGTTCGGCACCGGCACGGTCCCCGACGAGAAGATCCAGGAGGCCGTGCTCGAGGTCTTCGACCTGCGCCCGGCCGCGATCATCCGCGACCTCGACCTGCTGCGGCCGATCTACGCCAAGACCGCGGCGTACGGCCACTTCGG
>JAOPXG010000183.1 GCA_025965275.1 Nocardioides sp. | reverse complement strand
GCATCTGCTGGACAGAGCCTGGACATGGGACCCGGCGGTGGGAGGGAGCGTTTTACCGGGTCCGCTGGCTCAACGACCCGTCCAGAAGCGGGTCACGGCCGCGTCACAGGTATTTCGCAGATTTCTTTACCGGGCTCAGCTGACCCCGACGATCGGCAGCCGGAGCGCCCCCGGGGCGTCGTCCGGGACGACCGGCGAGGACGGCCGGACCGGGTCGATCCGCTGGTAGTCGGCGCCCAGCGCCGGCCGGGTGTCGGGCTCGCCCTTGTTGGGCCAGAACGCCATCGCCCGCTCCGCCTGCGCGGTGATCGTCAGCGACGGGTTGACCCCGAGGTTGGCGGTCACCGCCGACCCGTCGACGACGTGCAGGCCGTCGTGCCCGTAGAGCCGCTGGTAGGGGTCGACCACGCCGGTCTCGATCGAGTCGCCGATCGCGCAGCCGCCGAGGAAGTGCGCCGTCAGGGGCTTGTTGAAGGCGTCGCCGACCGCGCTGCCCGGGAGACCGTTCATGATCCGCGCCATCGTCCGGATCGCCTCGTTGCCGGCCGGGATCCAGGTCGGGTTCGGGACGCCGTGGCCCTGCTTGGAGGTGAGGTAGCGCTTCCTGGTGCCCGGGATCCGCTTCGTGTACGTCGTGATCGAGTTGTCGAGGCTCTGCATCACCAGGGCGATCACCGTGCGCTCCGACCAGTGCTTCATGTCGTAGAGGTTCGCGACGTCGCGACGCTGGCGCCACATCTCCCGCAGCCAGGTGCGCCAGCGCGGCTCGTCGCCGTCGCCGTCGGTGAGGACGGACTGGAGCAGGGACATCAGGTTGCTGCCCGGGCCGTAGCGCACCGGCTCGATGTGGGTGTTGGGGTCGGGGTGGAAGCTCGACGTGATCGCGATGCCCTGGCTGTAGTCCACCGAGTTGTCCGGCGCGATCACGCCGCCGATCGACTCGGAGTTGGTCCGCGAGAGGTAGCCGAGCCGCTGGGACAGGCGCGGCAGGTGGCCTTCGTCGCGCATCTTGTGCAGCAGCCGCTGGGTGCCGAGGGCGGACGCCGAGAAGACCACCTGCTCGGCGCTGAGGACCCGGCGGGCGGACGCGCGGTTGGTCTTGGCCTTCGTGAACCGCACGTGGACGTCGTACCCGCCACCGGTGCGCTCGGCGACCCGGGTCACCGTGGTGAGAGGGAGGACCTTCGCGCCGTTCTGCTCGGCGAGGTAGAGGTAGTTCTTGACCAGGGTGTTCTTGGCGTTGTGGCGACAGCCGGTCATGCAGGACCCGCAGCCGATGCACGTCCGGCGCTCGGGCCCGGCTCCCCCGAAGAACGGGTCGTCGACGGTCTGGCCCATGCCGGTGCCGGGAGCGCCGAAGAACACGCCGACCGGGGTCGGGTGGAAGGTGTCGGCCACACCCATCTCGGTCGCGACCTTCTCCATCACCTCGTCGGACGGCGTGCGGAGCGGGTTCTCGACGACACCGAGCATCCGCTTGGCCTGGTCGTAGAACGGCGCGAGCTCGGACTGCCAGTCGGTGATGTGGCTCCACTGCGGGTCGTCGTAGAACGCGGGCAGCGGCTCGTAGAGGGTGTTGGCGTAGACCAGCGAGCCACCGCCGACTCCGGCGCCGGAGACGATCAGGCAGTCCTTGAGCGCGTCGATGCGCTGGATGCCGTACATCCCGACCTCGGGACGGAAGAGGTACTTGCCGGTCTCGAACGACGTCTCGGGGAGGTCGTCGTCCTCGAACCGGGCGCCGGCCTCGATCACGCCGACGCGGTAGCCCTTCTCGGTCAACCGCAGCGCGGTGACGGAGCCGCCGAAGCCCGAGCCGATGACCAGGACGTCGTAGTCGAAGCCTGCGCTCTGTTCTGGGGCGATCATGCCCGCCCGACCTTCTTGAGCAGACGGAGGTTGGCGGTCATCACCTTGGCGTACAGCTCGTCGGACATGCCGAGTTGCGGCGCGATCCGCACCAGCCGCTGGGTCGCGACCGACTGGGTCTCGGTGAACCGGAGGATGCCCTCCGCGCCCTGGCGGCGGCCGGTGCCCGACTCGCGCATGCCGCCCATGGGGGTGTCGAGGCTGCCGAAGGTGGCGGCGAACGCCTCGTTGACGTTCACGGTCCCGCACTTGATCTGGCGGGCGATGTGCCTGGCGCGCGGGCCGTTCTGGCTGTAGATCGAGGCGTTGAGTCCGTAGTTGCCCTCGTTGGCGCGCGAGACCGCGTCGGCCTCGTCGTGGAAGCGGTAGAGCGACACGACGGGACCGAAGGTCTCCTTGCCGAAGCACGTCATGTCGGGCGTGACGCCCTCGAGGATCGTCGGCTCGAAGAAGTAGGGCCCGAGGTCCGGCCGGTGGTTGCCACCGGTCAGCACGCGCGCGCCCTTGGCGACCGCGTCGTCGACGTGGGCGACGACCGTGTCGAGCTGGGCCTGCGAGGTGAGCGTGCCCATGTCGTTGCCCCAGTCGAGGGTCGCGCCCAGGGTCAGCGCCTGCGTGCGAGCCACGAAGCGCTCGACGAACCGGTCGTAGACCTGGTCGGCCACGAACATCCGCTCGATCGAGACGCACAGCTGGCCGGAGCTGGAGAACGACGCGCGGACGGCACCCTCGGCCGCCTTCTCCAGGTCGGCGTCGCGCAGCACGAGCAGCGGGTTCTTGCCGCCGAGCTCGAGCGAGGAGCCGATCAGCCGGTCGGCGCACGCCTTCGCGACGACCCGGCCGGTGGCGGTGGAGCCCGTGAAGCAGACGTAGTCGGCGCGCTCGATGATCGCCCCGCCGATCTCCTGGCCGGGGCCGGCGACGACCTGCCAGATGTCCTTGGGGAAGCCGGCCTGCTCGAGGAGCTCCGCGCCGAGCAGCGCGGACAGCATCGTCTGGGCGTCGGGCTTGGCGACGACGGCGTTGCCGGCCGCGATAGCGGCGAGCCCGTCGATGAGCGCGAGGTCGAAGGGGTAGTTCCAGGGCGAGATGATCCCGACCACGCCCTTGGGCACGCGGTTGATCTCGGCCCGGGTCAGGACGGGGAAGACACCCGGGCTGCGCCGGGTCTCGAGGTGGCGGCGCGCCGTACGGCCGTAGTAGCGCGCGGTCAGCGCGACGTGCAGCGGCTCGTCGAAGGCGTGCTTGCGGGCCTTGCCGTTCTCCCACACCACCAGGTCGGTGATCTCCTCCTGGCGGTCGAGCACGAGGTCGTGGAAGCGCAGCAGCATCGCGGCGCGGTCGTCGAGCCGGGTCTGCGACCAGGCGAGCTGGGCCCTGCGGGCCCGCGAGAACGCCTCCGCGACGTCGGCCACCGTCGACTGCGGGATGTGCGCGAGCGGCGCGTTGTTCAGGGGCGAGCGCACCTCCGCGGTCGTGCCTGAGGTCGCGACCAGCCGGCGGGTCAGCGCCGCGGCGTAGTCGGGCTCGAGGGCGTACGACGCCGTCGGGTCGTGCTCGGGGTCAGCCGGTCCGACGACCGCCGGATCACCAGCGGGCGTGGGGTTCTGGGCGCTCATGAGACCGAGAGTATGTGAGCCCCGTCTCGGCATCTACCTTTCGGTAGGTTTCTGAGAGGTTTTACACATCGGGCGCGTTTGTCAACGGCGCGATGCGGCATCTCGGGTGTGGTTGAGGAAGGCGACGACGGGTCAGGGTCGGTAGATCGCCTTGAGCTCGGTGTAGTGAGCCATGCCCTCGGGACCGAACTCGCGACCGACGCCGGAGGACTTGTAGCCGCCGAACGGCGCGGCGAAGTCCATCGTGTAGGTGTTCACGCCGTACGTGCCGGTGCGGACGCGGCGGGCCACGTCGATGCCGGCCTCGACGTCCCCGGTCCAGACGGTGCCGGCGAGACCGTACTCGGAGGCGTGGGCGATACGGATCGCGTCCTCGACGTCGTCGAACGAGATGACGGAGAGGACGGGGCCGAATAAATCCTCCTGGGCGATCCGCATGCCGTTGTCGACGTCGGCGAAGATCGTCGGACGCACGTACCAGCCGGAGGTCAGTCCGTCGGGCATGCCGTTGCCGCCGAGGACGACGCGGGCGCCCTCCTCCTGCCCGAGCGCGATGTACTTCTCGACCCGTTCCTGCTGCCGCTGCGCAACCATCGGACCGATCTCGGTGGCGGGGTCCATCGGGTCGCCGACCTGCATCCCGGCGACCGTCTCGGCCAGCGCGTCCACCACGGTCGAGTAGTTGGCCCGCGAGGCGAGGATCCGGGTCTGCGCGACACAGGCCTGGCCGGAGTTCATCAGGGCGGTGAACTTCAGGCCCTCCATGGTCGCGGCCAGGTCGGCGTCGTCGAGCACGATCGCCGCCGACTTGCCACCCAGCTCCAACGAGACCCGCTTGAGCTGCGTGCCGCAGACCGCGGCGATCTTGAGGCCGGCCGCGGTCGAGCCGGTGAAGGCGACCTTGTCGATGCCCGGGTGCGCGACCAGGTGCTCGCCGACCTCGCGGCCCGCGGCGACGATGTTGACGACGCCGGCCGGTACGCCGGCCTCCTGCTGCAGCTCGGCCATCAGGTAGGTGTCCAGCGGCGTCTCCGGCGCGGGCTTCACGACCACGGTGCAGCCCGACAGCAGCGCGGGGATGACCTTCGACATCGTGGTGAACTGCGGGACGTTCCACGGCGGGATCGCCGC
>JAOPXG010000160.1 GCA_025965275.1 Nocardioides sp. | reverse complement strand
CGGGGATCCGGTCGCCCTCGATGAGCTGGCGGACGAAGGAGAAGTCGGTCTCGCTGGCCGACGGGAAGCCGACCTCGATCTCCTTGTAGCCCATCTTCACGAGGAGGTCGAACATCTTCATCTTGCGGGCCGGGCTCATCGGGTCGATCAGCGCCTGGTTGCCGTCACGCAGGTCGGTGGAGAGCCACCTCGGCGCCTCGGTGATGACCTTGCCCGGCCAGGTGCGGTCGGGGATGTCGATCGGCGGGAAGGCGCGGTAGCGCTGGTACGGCATGCCGCTGGGCTTCTGCTGGGGGCTCGTGCTGGTCATGGTGTCCTCGCTGGCTGGTGCTGGGCGGCCGGTCGCACGCACTCACTCCGCAGCGAGGGGGTCCGGCTCTGCCCGTTTCAGTGAAGGGGAGCGACCTCGCTGCGGCAGCGAAGGAGAAGCTGGCGCATCGTCATGACCCACTCACCCTAGCCCACGGATCTCGGTGGCGGGGCCAGGGTTCGCTCACCGAGACTGGGCGGGTGCTCATCACCCGCATCCGCCCCGATGACCTGGACCTCGATCTGACCGGCGCGATGGCCGCGATCGACGTGGCGTCGTACGCCGACGCCGGGCTCGAGATGGCTCTGCCCACCGGGGCCAGCATGCTCGGCGAGCTCCGCCACGGCAACGACGGCGGCCCGGCCGACGCGATCTTCGTCAGCGGTCCGGTCGACGCGCCCACCGGCTGGGCCTTCGTCGCACTCCCGCGCCACGAGAACCTCGACGTCGCCCGGGTCCGGGGCCGGGTGCACCCGGCCTCTCGTGGCGAGGGCGTGGGCAGCGCGCTGCTCGACGCAGTCCTGGACCTCACGCGCGACGCCGGCCGTCACCAGCTCACCACCTCGGCCTGGGACGGCACCTCCGGCGGTGGCTTCCTGGAGCGCCGCGGGTTCAGCACCGCGGGCCGGCTGGTCAACGCCGTACGGCGGCTGGAGCTCGACGACGGCGGACGGATCGACCGGCTGTACGACGAGGCCGCGGCCCACGCCTCGGCGTACGAGCTGGTCCGGCTGGGCGGTCCGACGCCTCCCGAGATGCTCGACGAGATGGTCGCGGTGCACGCGGCGATCAACGACGCGCCCACGGACGAGGGGTGGGAGCCGGACGTCTGGACGCGCGAGCGGGTGATGGAGTACGACGCCTCGATGGTCGGCCGGGGCGAGACGGTCTACCGGGTCCTGGCCCGGCACCGCGCCACCGGCGCCTGGGCCGGCATGAGCCTCCTGTGCGTCGCGGAGTCGGCACCCTCGATCGCGAACCAGGAGGACACCAGCGTCATGCGGGAGCACCGCGGCTCGCGGCTCGGGTTGCTGATGAAGTGCGACATGGTCCGCTGGCTGCGCGCCGAGCGGCCGGACGTGAGAGCGACCCAGACCTGGAACGCCATCGACAACACGCACATGATCGCGGTCAACGACGCGCTCGGCTGCCGGGTCGTCGGCGTCAACCGGGGCTACGGTCGGACGCTGTGAGCACCCTGCTGGTCGTCCACCACTCCCCCACCTCCACCGTCCGGTCGCTCGCCGACTCCGTGATCGCCGGAGCGAACGACGACGCGATCGAGGGTGTGGACGTCGTCGTCCGGGAGGCCCTCGAGGCGAACGCCGACGACGTGCTCGCGGCCGACGGCTACCTGCTCGGCACGACCGCGAACTTCGGCTACATGAGCGGTGCGCTCAAGCACTTCTTCGACACGATCTTCCTCGAGGCGGGCGGCGCGCTCACCGACGACGGGTCGGCCGGGGCGTCGGGTGGCGGCAAGAAGCCGTTCGGGCTGTGGGTGCACGGCCGTTACGACACGACCGGGGCGGTCCGGTCGGTGCTCTCGATCGTCGGCGCACTCCCCTGGACCCAGGCCGCGGAGGTCCTCGAGGTGCTCGGCGACGTCGGCGACGAGCAGCGCGACGCGGCGTACGAGCTGGGCGGGACGCTCGCGGCGCTGTTGAGCTGATGCCTCGTACCCCGCTGTAGCGAACCACTGCTGCCCACGGGCGCCCGCGCTCGGTGACCGCGCACGACACGCTGTCGAACCTCCACATGATCTGCACACCACAGGCGCCTCCGGTGCCCCGGACGGTCGGTACGGTGCCGACATGCGGTGGTTGCGCCGGCTGCTGGTGGTGGTGCTGGGCGTGGTCGTGCTCGTGACGTTCGGGGGCGCTGGTTGGGTGGTCTCGGTGGACGTGGAGAACTCACGCGACGAGCGTGCGTTCATCCAGAACCTCGACCGCAGCGTGCGCGGCAATCTGTGCGCAGGCTGCCCGATGATCTGGAAGTTCCCTCCGGTTGACGACGACTTCCTCATCGCCGAGGGCGACCGCGCATGTGCCTGGCTGCACGACCAGCCGTATCCCTGGTGGAGTCGAGCCGCGAGGTTCACGTTCGACGGACTCATGCGCCGGTATCTCGCGGCGAATCCGGTGTCCAAGGCCGCGTGGAGCGAGGGCACCTTGCGGCCGGGCTACCGGTCCATCGTTGTCGGAGAGGCCTGGCACGAGCTGTGCGGCGATGCATGGGAGATGCACGAGCCACACAACCCGTTCAACCGTCCGCCTGAGACCGACTGAGCTAGAAGTGGCGGGCGCTACCCGTCACGCCCGGCGAGTGCGGCGACCGCAGCTGGCAGCTCGTCGTGGGCTGACACGAGCCCTCCATGTAGGCCGCCTTGAAAAACCCGCTGGACTCCGGTGGACGGCCCAGATGCTCGACGCGGAAGTTCCCCAGCTTCGGCGATGCCGAACGGGGCGGATCCCTAGCCTGGGCGATGCCAACTCAGCCCCCGTCCCTTTGGCTGGGCATCAGCGATATCCACCCGGAGGACCGTTCCCCGGGTTTGCGTCCTCGTCTGCGGAGAAGGAGGAGCGATGAGATCGACTCGAAGGTTGATCGGGGTGGTCACCACGGTGGTGCTCGCACTCGGCACCGCCTCGACGCCATCCAGCGAAGCCCACAACGGCCATGGCCACGGGGGTCACGCTGCCAGTGGCGACGCCGTCAGGGCGTGGAACGAGATCGCGGTGAACACGCTCATCGGGCTGCCCGGGCCCGCCGGCGGCGCCCCGCCAGCGGCGCAGGTCCACGTGGCGATGGTCCAGGGAGCGGTTTACGACGCGGTCAACGCGATCGGTCGCCAGCACTACCGGCCGTACCTGCTGCACAAGCACTTCTCCGCGCGGAGCTCGCAGGACGCCGCAGTGGCAACCGCCGCCTACGGGGTGCTCCGCGACATCGTGTCCACCGTGCCGAACGTCCCGGACGCCACCCGGATGACGACGCTCGACACCCTCGCCACGGAGTACGCGGACGCGCTCGCGGACGTTCCCGATGGCAGGGCCGAGGAGAAGGGGATCGAAGCCGGTCGGGCCGCCGCCGGAGCGATGATCGCGGACCGCGAGGACGACGGCCGGTTCGGACCCTCGCAGTGGGTGCCCAACACCGCTCCGGGGCACTGGTGGCCGCTCACCGACCCGGCGACCGGGCAGCCCGTCCTCGACCCCACGCCCTGGGTGGGCGGGGTCGAGCCGTTCGTCCTGAAGTCTCCCTCCCAGTTCCGCACCGCCGGGCCACTGAAGCTCTCCAGCACCAAGTGGGCAACGGAGTTCAACGAGGTGAAGGCGATCGGCGCTGTGAACAGCACCGTCCGGACGGTGACCCAGACCTACATCGCCCGGTGGTGGCAGAGCACATCGGTGAAGAGCTGGAACGAGGTCGCCCGCGACCTCGCGATGCGCAACGACCTGGACGCACTCGACACCGCCCGCCTGCTCGCGCTGCAGAACCTGAGCGGAGCCGACGCTGCGATCAGCTGCTGGTACGAGAAGTACCACTGGGACTTCTGGCGTCCCTGGAACGCGATCCGCCGCGCCGCGGAGGACGGCAACCCGGCCACGGAGCCGGACGCCGCCTGGCTGCCACTGATCGCTGCGCCGTATCCCGAGCACCCGTCGGGCCACCTCTGTCTCGACGGCGCCCACACCCGCATCCTTCGGATGTTCTTCGGTGACACGATCGCGGGCGGCTTCTCGATCACGAGCATCTCGACGTTCCTCGACCCCGCCGATGCCCGCACGCGCGAGTTCGAGAGCTTCTCGCAGGTGCTCGCCGAGATCGTCGAGGCCCGCATCTGGGCCGGCCTGCACTACCGCACCGCCGACTGCCAGGGCAAGGCGCTCGGCAGGAACGTCGCGCAGTACGCCGCGACGCACTCCCTGCAGCCCGAGGGACATCACCGCACCTGAGAGAGACAGCGTCGCGGTCCGGCTGACACAGCTGGGCCGGGGCGGCTCGGACCTGCCGCGTCGTGGTGACCGCTAGGCCGTGCTGCCCGGCTCCAGCCGGGCTCCGACCTCGAGGGTGACGCCCGCGCCGACGGTCGAGCCGCGGCCGACCAGCACGATGGCGTCGGAGTCGTCCGGGTCGGTGTCCGGCGAGCCCACCTCGGCACCACGCTCGATCACGCAGCCGCTGTCGACGACCGCCCAGTCGAGCCGGGCGCCCTCGCGCACGACGGTGTCGGCGAAGACGACGCTGTCGCGCACCAGCGCGCCCTCCTCGACCACGACACCCGGGCCGAGCACGCTGCGGATCGCCGTGCCGCTGACCCGCGCGCCCGGGGCGATCAGGCTGTCGACGACGCGACCGCCGTCGAGCACGCGTGCCGGTGGGCGCTGCGGCTGGTGGCTGATGATCGGCCAGTCCGGGTCGCCGAGCACGTCCTGGTCGTCGGTGAGGAAGTCGCGGTGCGCGGCGACGTACTTGTGCGGCTGGCCCAGGTCCTTCCAGTAGCCGGGCATCGGGTGCGCGACCACCCGCCCACGGTCGACGAGGCGCGGCAGCAGGTGCTCGCCGAAGTCCCCCAGCCCGGTGTCGCCCTCCTCGGCGTCGCCGCCGAGCTCGCGGTGCAGCTCCTCGACCACCTCGACGAGGACGGCCGGGTCGTAGACGAAGATCTCCGTGGCGACACTCGTCGTGGTCGGCTCGTCAGGCTTGTAGTCGAACGCCGTGACCCGCCCGTCGCCGTCCGCCACGACGGTCGCGTGGTCCCCGGCCTCCTCGATCGGGACCTCGGTCGTGACCACCGTGCACTCGGCCCGGTGGCGCCGGTGCGTGCGCACCGCGTCCATCAGGTCGAAGCGGTAGACGTGGTCGGCGCTCAGGACCACCACCAGGTCCGGGTCGTCCGCCCGGATCTGGTCGCGGATCCGGTAGAGCTCGTCGGCGTTGCCGGTCGCGAAGCCTTCCTCGTCGGTCGACCCGGTGCCCTCCTGCGGCATCAGGAAGCGGAGCCCGCCGCGGTTGCGGTCGAGGTCCCACGGGCGCCCGTTGAGCACGTGCTCCTCGAGTGAGGACCCCAGGAACTGCACTGACAGCCAAACGTCGGTGATCCCGCTGTGCGCCAGGTTGGACAGGGAGAAGTCGATCAGCTGGTAGGACCCGGCGAAGGGCAGCGCCGGCTTGGCGCGCTCCCGCGTCAGGACGTCCATCCGGCTGCCGGCACCGCCGGCCTGGATGATGGCGAGGATGTGTCGACGGCGCATGCCCCACCGTGCCCACGGCCGCCCGCGGCCACACGTACCCCTCCGCCGCCGCGGGACGACGGGCGGACGGCGGTACGATCACGCGGTCCGTCGCCCGACCGACGAGGCCCACCCGAGGAGACGCTGTGCCGCTGGTCCCGCACCGACGTGTGCGTTGTGCCGCACTCGTCGTGGGCACGGCGTTGGTCCTGGTCGGCTGCGGCTCGGACGACGGGGCGCCGGTCACCGACGAGAAGCCTCCGGCGCTGGGCGCCTGTCGGGTCCTCACCCCGGACGACGTCGCCGAGCCCGCCAACGCCAGCGAGGCCGTCGACTGCGCCGAGCCGCACACCGCCGAGACGTACGCCGTCGGCGACCTGCCCGACTCGTTCGACGACGCCGACCACGACGACGAGGACCTCGGCGCGTGGGCCTACCAGACCTGCTCGAAGAACTTCATGGAGTTCCTCGGCGCCGACGAGAGCCTGGTGATGCGCACCGTCGTGAGCTGGGCGTGGTTCCGCCCGTCCGAGGCCGCGTGGGACGACGGCGCCCGCTGGTACCGCTGCGACGTGGTGGGCGGTGGCGAGCAGAGCAAGGAGTTCGTGGACCTGCCGACCACGGCCAAGGGACTGCTGCTCGGCAAGCCCAAGGACCGGTGGTCGGTCTGCGCCGACGGCGAGACGGTCTCCGGCTCCGTGAAGGTGCCGTGCACCGAGCCGCACAACTGGCGCGCGGTCACCACGATCGCGCTGACCACCCTCGGCGAGGACTACCCCGGTGACCGGCTGGTCGAGGTCACCACCCGCGACTTCTGCTCGAAGTCCGTCGGCGCCTGGCTGAACTATCCGGTCGACTACGACTTCGGCTACACGTGGTTCCACGAGGCCGAGTGGGAGGCGGGCAACCGCCGCTCGGTCTGCTGGGCGAAGACGGACCGATGAGGCGCCTGCTCCTCCCGCTCCTGGTCGCCGTCGCGGCCCTCACCGCCTGCACGGACGCCGATGGCAAGCCCTCGGCGGAGCCGACTCCGACCGCCAGCACGTCGGCCCCGGCGCCGCCGACGGCGACCGCCGTACCCGTGCCGGAGAACCGGGCCTGCTACGACCTCGGCTACGACCAGGCGGTCGCGCCCACCAGCGACGCGGACCCGGTCGACTGCCAGGCCGACCACACGTCGATGACGTTCGCCGTCGGCCGGCTCGACACCGTCGTCGACGGACACCTGCTCGCCGTCGACTCCGGCCACGTGCAGGCCCAGGTGGCCGAGACCTGTCCCGGCCGGATGGCCGACTTCGTCGGGGGGACGCGCGAGGCGCGGCGGCTGAGCATGCTCCGGGCCGTCTGGTTCACCCCTACCGTCGAGGAGTCCGACGCCGGCGCGTCCTGGTACCGCTGCGACCTGACGGCGCTGGCCGGCGACGAGAAGCTGGCCCCGCTAACCGGCAGGCTCGCGAGGGTGCTCGACAAGCCCGAGGGCCAGGAGCGGTACGGCATGTGCGGCACCGCCGAGCCCGGCACGCCGGACTTCGCCCGGGTCATCTGCTCCGAGCGGCACTCGTGGCGTGCGGTCGCGACGGTCCCGTTCCGCCCCGGCGCCTACCCCGGCCTCGAGAAGGTGCGGGGGGCCGGCGACACGCCCTGCCAGGACGCCGCACGCGCGATCGCCGACGACACCCTGAACTTCCGGTGGGGCTACGAGTGGCCGACCGCCGAGCAGTGGGCCGCCGGCCAGACCTACGGGCTCTGCTGGGCCCCGGACTGAGCCTCGAACATGGCGGCCAGCTCGGCCCCCATCAGCTCGACCAGCTTCTGCAGCCCCTTCATCGGGCGCACCATCACGGTGAACTCGATCAGCCGTCCGTCATCGCCCCAGACCATCAGGTCGATGCCGTGCACCGAGAGCCCGTCGAGCACCGCCTCGAACTCCAGGACGGCCGAGCGCTCGTCGTACCACTCCCGGACGTAGCGCAGGGTCGGCCCGAGGACGGTCATCGCGGCCGTGAGGTACGCCGCGGTCAGCTGCTTGCCGAGCTGGGGCGTGTGCACCGCGGGCGAGCGGAAGAACACGTCGTCGGCGAGAAGGTCGTCGAGGCCGGCGGGGTCACGTGCCTCCGCGATCGCGTGCCAGCGGGCGACGGGCTCCGGCATGTCCGTCATTAGAACCCCAGCTTGCGGAGCTGGCGCGGGTCGCGCTGCCAGTCCTTGGCGATCTTGACGTGCAGGTCGAGGTAGACCGGCGTGCCCAGCAGCGCCTCGATCTGCTTGCGCGCGGTCGTGCCGATCGTCTTGAGGCGGGTCCCCTTGGGCCCGATCATGATGCCCTTCTGGGAGTCGCGCTCGACGTAGAGGTTCGCGTGGATGTCGAGCAGCGGCTTGTCGGCGGGCCGGTCCTCGCGCAGCCCCATCTCCTCGACGACGACGGCCACCGAGTGCGGCAGCTCGTCGCGCAGCCCCTCGAGGGCCGCCTCGCGGATCAGCTCGGCGACGAGGATCTCCTCGGGGGCGTCGCTGAGGTCGCCGTC